>NZ_BADU01000156.1:0-109242 GCF_000239875.1 Pseudoalteromonas sp. BSi20311
ATTATTCAAACTGCCATTAAGCAAGGCAATCAAGAAATGGGTGCGTCGGTAGTTGAAATGGCAGAAGCCGAATACATGGTAACCAGTACTGGCTACGTAAAAAGTGTCGCTGATTTAGAAGCTATTCCTTTAGGTATAAACGCTAACGGTACTGCACTACAGTTACGTGATGTTGCTAATGTGCGTCTAGGTCCGCAAATGCGCCGCGGTGTTGCCGAGCTTAACGGCGAAGGCGAAGTGGCTGGTGGCGTAGTGGTTATGCGCTTTGGTGAAAACGCGCAAAAAACCATAGAGCTCGTTAAAGCTAAATTAGAGTCACTTAAAAAAGGGCTACCAGAGGGGGTTGCAATTGTACCTGTGTACGATCGCTCTCATTTAATAAAGGACGCAGTTGATAACCTTACCTCTAAATTGACGGAAGAGCTTATTGTAGTGGCTTTAGTGTGTGTGGTGTTTTTATTTCATGTACGCTCATCGCTGGTGGCTATTATTACCTTACCGTTAGGCATACTCACCGCTTTTATTATTATGTATTGGCAGGGGATTAACGCCAATATCATGTCATTAGGCGGGATTGCTATAGCGATTGGTGCCATGACCGATGGTGCGATTGTGATGATTGAAAACATGCACAAGCACATGGAGAAAAAACCGCTAACAGATGAAAACCGTTGGCAAGTGGTGATTGACTCTGCCAGTGAAGTAGGGCCTGCGTTATTTTTTAGCTTATTAATAATTACAGTGAGCTTTATGCCGGTATTTATTTTAGAAGCTCAGGAAGGGCGAATGTTTGCGCCATTGGCGTACACAAAAACCTATGCAATGGCGGCCTCTGCGGGATTAGCAATTACCTTAGTACCCGTACTGATGGGTTATTTTATTCGCGGTAAGGTGATATCTGAAAATAAAAACCCAGTTAACCGTTTATTGGTAAATAGTTATAAGCCGCTGTTAAATATAGTATTAAAATTTCCAAAAAGCACCTTGCTGGTTGCGCTAGTTATTACTTTAGTGGGCTTTTATCCGGTTAATAAAATAGGCAGTGAATTTATTCCACCTCTTGATGAGGGGGATCTAATGTATATGCCGACTACTTACCCAGGAATTTCAATTGGTAAAGCACGCGAGCTATTGCAGCAAACCGATAAATTGATTGCCAGTGTGCCTGAGGTAAAAACCGTATTTGGTAAAATTGGACGAGCGGAAACGGCAACTGATCCGGCACCACTGACCATGATTGAAACCTTCATACAGTTTAAGCCTAAAGATCAGTGGCGCGAAGGCATGACCACTGAAAAACTCAAACAAGAGCTGGATGCTTTAGTTAAGTTTCCTGGGCTGACTAACGCTTGGGTAATGCCAATTAAAACGCGGATAGATATGCTGGCTACAGGGATTAAGACCCCTGTGGGTATAAAAGTAGCGGGGCCAAATTTGAATGAGATTCAAAAAATAGGTCAACAAATAGAGATATTACTTAAAGATCTTCCCGGTACGGCGTCTGTTTACTCAGAGCGTGTAGCGGGTGGGCGTTATATTAAGGTAGATATTAACCGTGAAAAAGCAGCGCGCTACAGTTTAAATATTGCTGATGTGCAACAAGTAGTCGCAACCGCTATTGGTGGCATGAACGTGACTGAAACGGTTGAGGGTCAAGAGCGCTACCCGGTTAATATTCGTTATCCGCAAGCGTACCGTGACTCCCCCGAAGAACTGATGCTTTTACCTATAGTTACTCCAACGGGGCAACGAATTGCACTTGCTGATGTGGCGGATGTATTTATTAGTGATGGTCCGCCTGGCATAAAAAGTGAAAATGCCCGTTTAAATGGTTGGAGCTTTATTGATATTAAAGATACAGATATTGGTAGCTATGTAGCAAATGCTCAGCAGTTACTAAACGAGCAGCTTACTTTACCTGCTGGATACTCTATAACTTGGGCTGGGCAATACGAATACATGGAGCGCGCTAAAGCTAAACTGAGTTATGTGTTGCCGCTAACCTTAGCCATTATTGTAGTGCTGCTTTATCTTAACTTTAGAAGCTTCACCGAGGTATTTATCATTATGGCGACTTTACCACTAGCAATGATAGGTGGCATTTGGCTAATGTACTTAGAAGGCTTTAACTTCTCTGTTGCTGTGGGGGTCGGCTTTATTGCTCTTGCAGGGGTGGCTGTAGAAATTGGCGTTATTATGTTGGTGTATTTAAACCAAGCGTATAAAGCGCAGGTAGAGGCCGCTTCTCAAGTGGGAAAAAGCCTGAGTATTGAGCAGCTTAAGCATGCCATATTAGAAGGCGCCGGTTTACGTGTTCGCCCGGTAATGATGACGGTAGCAACCATAGTAATTGGCCTATTACCTGTGTTATATGGCACCGGTACGGGGAGTGAAGTAATGAGCCGTATAGCGGCACCTATGGTCGGTGGTATGTTCAGTGCTATTGTTTTAACACTGCTGGTGTTGCCTGCTGTGTATTTATTGTGGCGAAAGCGAAACCTATAATATTTACATTGGTTGTGTAACTTGTACTGAAAATATCAGTACAAGTTAGGCAACCTTTTTTTATCCACTGATTTTATTGTGTTTTTTATTGGCATGATTCACGCATCTATTTAATCATTAGGGTTAAAAAGTAAGGAACGCACATGCAAGTAAAAACAATTCAAGAAGTGTTCGATTGGACCGTTCAATTTCATACACAAATGGCGGCTAATTTCTTTAGTGTTAGGGAGTTAATGGGTGAGCGAAATGTGGCGCTGGCTGATTATTGTGTTGATTATGAAAAAAAGCTCGCAGAGGATTTAATTGGATTCAAGGCAATCAGCGAAATTAATACCTTAAACACCTACTGTTATGAATACTTTTTAGAAAATAAAGATATTGTTCAATTTACTGATTTAGACCGAGACCAAGATCTTAATGCACAAGCGATTCAAGAATACTTATCTACGCAGCATCAAAAAGTGCTGGATGTTTATAGTTACTTATCGGATAAGGCTCAATCGCCCGAGGCGCAAGAAAAGTTAAATCAGCTTCATGAATTAGAAGAGCAAGGTTTGAAGCAAATGATGCAAAGCATTAATCGTCATGCTGATATGTAGTTTTAAGAGTTACTTATAAAAAGGGCGCTATAGTTAGCGCCTTTTTTGTGTTTTGAATAATAAAGCAAATTTAATTTTGCTCTATATCAACCACTAAGTCGCTAGTAATTGATTCAAGTGCGTTAATAACCTCTTCTTTATTCAGTCCGTTAGGTAGGCTCACGGTGGCAACGGCACTAAATATAGGCACTCCCCAGTTTGGCGCACTTTGCTGCCTAGAATTTAAGTTTGTAATATTCGCGCCTTTATGGCGAATAACACTTGCCAGCTCTTGCACTATACCTGGGCGATCATTACCGGTGATCACAAAATTAAGTTGCTCCAGCTCTACAGGCTCAATTTCAATGTTACCCTTTTCAATACGAACATCTAACTTAGGAAGCCCGTTAAGCGCATCTTGAAATGTCTGCAAATGCTCTTCAGCTACTTCAACTTGAATGATGCCTGCAAAGTGACCGAGTAAGTGACTTAAATTACTGCTTAACCAATTGCCGTGGTTTTCCAATATAACCGATGAAATACTTTCTACTAAACCGGGGCGGTCTTCCCCTAAAATAGTTATTACCAACTGCTTCATAATAGTTCTCTTTTTTAAGCCCAAATGAAAAAAATAAATGCATAGGCATTAAGTGATGCGATCTAATGTATGTGATTCTAAATGTATGTAAAAGCTAACCACAAAAGGATTGTTACAGCTTAAGAGGTTACTTTATTGTTGTTATATTAGATGCCCATTGAGTATTGTCTTGGATAAATAGTTTGTCCAATTAATAATTGATTTAGTTCATTAATAACGCATAAATAAATACAATTACTACTACAAACAATACTTTAATATTATTTAAAATCGCAACTTAGCCTAAAACCCGCTCATAAAGCTGAAAATTTAATCTGCAAAGATGAACAGACTCTGTATAAGTAAAGAATTATTACGACTGTAACATTACTGTCACTTTGATGAAATATAATGCGCCCAACGTTAAGATATAAGGGTGTTTTGATGACTTCAAATCCGAATAAACCGACTTTTAATACGGATCGAAGCCGTCTATTTAAAGACCGGTTTGCTAAGTTTGGCATAACCGCAGGCGGTATAATGGTATTAATAGCACTGCTATTAATCTTTTTTTACCTTCTTTATGTAGTGCAGCCTATTTTTGAGTCAGCCAAAGTTGAAAAGCGCGCTAGCTTTAATGTTGCTAATACTGAGCAAATAGTAGGGCTTGGTGTTGAAGAGCAAACTGAGGTTGCTTACTTACTTGATAATCAAGGTGAAGTTAACTTCTATAGTGTTGATAAAGCACAGTTTGGTAAAAAACTAAAAACACTTAATGCCACTTTACCCGCGCAGGTAACCAGCTTTGCAAATAGTGCTCCTTTTCAAGGGCATTATGCATATGGCTTAGAAAACGGCACAGTGACTATTGTCGCGCCTAAGTTTTTAGTTACCTTCCCTAATAATGAACGTAAATTAACCCCGCGTTTAGGTTATCCTCTGGGGGAAATGGCACTCGAAGTTGATGAGCAAGGTGCCGCTATTAAGCGTTTTGCCTTTAGCCATTATGAAGACAAAACAGCCGTGGTGGCACTTACCGCCGATAAACGAGTGGTATTTAGTAGCTTTGTAGCCGAAGAAAACATGTTCACTGGTGAAGTTGAATGGCAAGTGGAACGCACTGAACTTAACGTTGATGGTCGCGTAGATGAGCTATTAATGTCGCCAGATACCACCCGCACCTTTGTTCGTTCTGCTAATCAAATTTACGTATTCGATACTCGCTACCCAAGTGAAGTTGAGCAAATTCAATTATTATCTGCCAATGAAGAAAACGCCAATATAGTGTCATCGCAATTATTGGCGGGTGCAAACTCACTGATGTTGGCCAATGATAATGGTGAAATATCGCAGTGGTTTGAAATCAATACAGATTCAGGGCGTGAGTTTCAAAAAATCCGTTCATTTGAAACGACTAAGCAAAGTAAACTGAATATTTTTACCGAGTTTTACCGTCGCACCTTTTTTACAACCGGTCAAAATGGTGAATTAGGGCTTTATTACACAACCAGCGAAGCAAAGTTATGGCAAGGTAAAGTCAGTGACGGTGCAATTGAACAATTTGCTATTGCTCCGCGTTCAAATGCGGCGCTAATTTTAGCTGATAATAAGCTAACGGTTTTAGAAATTCATAACGAGCACCCAGAAGTAACGTGGTCAGCGCTTTGGCAAGAAGTGTGGTACGAAGGCTACCCTGAACCCGGCTATATTTGGCAATCTACTTCTGCCAGTGATGATTTTGAATCGAAATTTTCACTAGTACCTATTTCATTTGGTACTTTAAAAGCAGCGCTTTATGCGATGTTATTTGCAGTACCTATTGCTATATCAGCCGCTATTTATACTGCTTATTTTATGTCGAGCGAATTGCGTCGCGTGGTTAAGCCGACGGTTGAAATAATGGAAGCTCTACCAACGGTTATTCTAGGCTTTTTAGCTGGCTTGTGGTTAGCGCCTTTAATTGAAGAGCACTTGCCGGCTATTGTTGGTTTACTGGTGTTACTGCCATTAGGTATTTTAGCAACGGCGTTAGGCTGGACTAAATTACCTGCGGTTATTCGCCATAAAATTCCTGAAGGTTCACATTCAATTTTACTAATACCTGTGGTGTTATTTATTGGTTGGTTGTCGTTTGCGATGAGCGAAAGTATCGAACTATGGATGTTTGATGGCAATGTGCGTCAATACCTAACCAATGAATTAGGCATGACCTTCGATCAGCGTAATTCATTAGTAGTAGGTATTGCGATGGGCTTTGCGGTTATTCCCACTATTTTCTCAATTGCCGAAGATGCGGTATTTAGTGTGCCTAAGCATTTATCAAATGGCTCATTGGCATTAGGTGCTACGCAGTGGCAAACGCTAATTCGCGTGGTGTTACTAACGGCCAGCCCAGGTATTTTCTCTGCGGTAATGATGGGATTAGGCCGTGCCGTAGGCGAAACTATGATTGTACTTATGGCTACCGGTAATACCCCGATTATGGATTGGAGTATTTTCCAAGGCATGCGTACTTTAGCCGCTAATATCGCCGTCGAAATGCCAGAGTCGGAAGTAGGGAGTTCGCATTACCGAATTCTATTCTTAGCCGCCTTTGTATTATTCATATTCACCTTTATTTTCAACACCGTTGCTGAGTTTGTTCGTCAGCAGCTGCGTGAAAAATACAGCTCAATGTAAGTGGAGAAACACGACATGGTAAAGCAGTGGTTTAGGTCTGGTTCTCCTTGGATTTGGATGACCGGTGGTGCTGTCAGCATCAGTTTAATTTCAGTAATTGGTTTACTCGCCATGATTGCATGGAAGGGGTTAAGCTTTTTTTGGCCATCTCAAGTTATGCAGTATGAGCTTGAAGGCTCAATTGCGAAGCAAACCGTTATTGGTGAAATTTATGACCGTGAATTGGTACCTAAGTCGCGTTTAGCGGCAACCGGTATTGATGTTTCTAAATTTGAAAAAGATGAGGTTGAGCGTTTACTAATTAAAACAGGTAACCGTGAGTATGTTGATTTAGATTTTCGCTGGATACTCGAAACCGATATTAAACAAAGTTCAGCACCCAAAGCACTCGCGGTATTCGAGCGCAGTAAAAACGGTAATTTTTACGGGTATGTAGAAAGCGTCATTAAAGACGGTCAGACGGTAACAGCAGATAAAGTAGAAACCTTACATGACCTTGTAGAGCGTGCAGTCGACTTAAATGACGAAGCGCTTGATTTACAAAATGGCGACATAGGACATATAAACTATGAGCTAGAGCGTTTACGTTTACAAGAAAAAGCCTACTTGCTTGATAACGAGCTAACTGACGAGCGTGTTGCTGAGCTTGCTCAAGCGCGTGCTGATTTACGTGCACAATATGGTGAATTAGAAAAAGAGCTATTCGCACTGCGTAAACAAGCTAAGCGTGATCAAGTAACCGTAAAAGATATGCGTGGTGAGGTTGTTACTATCCCGCTTTATCAAGTGTTGGATGTATGGTTTCCAAACGATATGGGCTTTTTTGCTAAACTAGGTCATTACTTTGTGCAGTTAGGTAAGTTTGTTTCAGATGACCCACGTGAAGCCAATACCGAAGGTGGCGTATTTCCTGCTATTTTTGGTACGGTATTTATGGTGATGTTAATGGCTGTGATTGTAACGCCATTTGGCGTGGTTGCTGCTATTTACTTACATGAATATGCGGCTAAAAACGCAATTACTAAAATGATCCGTATTGCGGTTATTAACTTGGCGGGTGTTCCGTCTATTGTATACGGTGTATTTGGCTTAGGTTTCTTTGTTTATATGGTTGGTGGTAGTGTTGACCAATTATTTTATCCAGAGTCATCGCCTACCCCTGTGTTTGGTACCCCAGGTGTTTTATGGTCAGCACTTACCTTGGCGATATTAACGTTGCCAGTAGTGATAGTGTCTACCGAAGAAGGTTTATCTCGTATTCCAAGCACGGTCCGTGATGGTTCGCTAGCACTGGGCGCGACTAAGGTAGAAACGCTATGGCGAATCATAATTCCTATGGCCAGTCCTGCAATTATGACGGGTTTAATTTTAGCGGTTGCTCGTGCAGCGGGTGAGGTTGCACCACTTATGCTGGTGGGTGTGGTAAAAATGGCGCCAACGCTGCCGCTTGATGGTAACTTCCCATATATACATTTAGACAGAAAATTCATGCACTTAGGTTTTCATATTTACGATGTTGGCTTTCAAAGCCCGAACGTTGAAGCAGCGCGTCCGCTGGTATATGCAACGGCCTTTTTGTTAGTGTCGGTTATTATTACCCTTAACATCACCGCCATTGGTATACGTAACCATTTACGTGAAAAATTCAGATCGCTTGAGCATTAATTTAGTATAGGTAACAAACATGATTACAGTCGCTCCAAAAGTAAACCAAGCAAAGCCAAGCTTGAAGTTAGATTTAAATAATTTAACAGACGAACAAAAAGCGCTAGAAATTAAAGATCTCGACCTTTACTACGGTGATAAACAAGCACTGAGTAAAGTAAATATGAACATTCCGAAAGGCCAAGTAACGGCATTTATCGGTCCGTCGGGTTGTGGTAAGTCAACTTTGCTGCGTTGTATTAACCGTATGAATGACTTGGTTGATATTTGTCGCATAGAAGGCGAAATAATGCTGCACGGGCAAAATATTTACGACAAAAGCGTAGATGTTGCTGCGCTTCGTCGTAATGTTGGCATGGTGTTTCAGCGTCCAAACCCGTTTCCTAAATCAATCTACGAGAATGTGGTTTACGGTCTTCGCCTGCAAGGGATTAAAGAAAAGCGTAAGCTTGATGAAGTGGTAGAGCAATCGCTACGTGGTGCGGCTCTTTGGGATGAAGTAAAAGACAGACTTCACGATAGCGCATTTGGTTTATCGGGCGGTCAGCAGCAGCGTTTAGTTATTGCTCGCTCAATTGCGATAGAGCCAGAAGTATTATTACTTGATGAACCAACATCAGCACTCGACCCGATTTCAACTTTAGTGATTGAAGAACTAATTAATGATTTAAAGAATAAATTTACTGTGGTTATTGTTACTCATAACATGCAACAAGCAGCGCGGGTATCTGATCAAACCGCGTTTATGTATATGGGTGAGCTCATTGAGTATTCAGATACCAATACCTTATTTACCACACCAACGAAGAAAAAAACTGAAGATTATATTACCGGACGCTACGGCTAGTCGGGTTAAAACGCTAAAACAATGAATTATTAAAGAAGGTCATTATGGAACACAACATTAATAAACATATTTCTGGTCGTTTTAACCAAGAGTTAGAAGATGTGCGAAACCATGTACTGAGTATGGGTGGGTTGGTTGAGCAACAACTTAATAGCGCGCTTGATGCAGTTAGCAAAAACGATGCGGTATTGGCACAAAAAGTACGTGAAAACGACTACAAAGTTAATGCAATGGAAGTCAGTATTGATGAAGATTGCACCCGTATTATTGCTAAGCGCCAACCGGCAGCCAGTGATTTACGTTTAGTAATTGCAATAGCAAAAACCATTGCTGATTTAGAAAGAATTGGTGATGAAGCTAAGCGAATTGCTAAAGTTGCACTAGACTCATTTACTAAGGATCAACAAGATTTATTAGTAAATATTGAAAATATGGGTCGCCAAGTATCTAAAATGCTGCATGACGTTTTAGATGCATTTGCACGTATGGATGTGCAACGTGCATTTGAAGTGCATAAAGAGGATGCTAAAGTAGATAGAGAGTATGAAGCTATCACCCGTCAAATAATGACGTACATGATGGAAGATCCGCGCTCAATTCCAAAAATCATGGATTTAGTATGGTCTGTTCGCTCATTAGAGCGTATCGGTGATCGTTGTCAAAACATCGCTGAATATGTCATTTATTTTGTAAACGGTAAAGATATTCGTCATACATCTCAAGAAGATATTGAAAAATCACTGTAGTGATACGAATAACTAGAAAATAAGAAAGGCAGTAATACACTGCCTTTTTTATTTTTTGTAAATAATTGAATGAGAAAAAGCGTTCACAATCTAGCTTAATGCTGTAAAATTCACGCTGAACAGCATATTGAATTGATTAAAGGGTCAGTTATGCCAACAAATTTTTTAGGTGTTTTTGCAAAATCACCTATAAAACCAATAGAAGAACACATCAGAAAAGCGCATCAAGCAAGCGAAAGTTTGATACCTTTTTTTAATCATGTTTTTAAAGAAGAATGGCAACAAGCTGAAGAGCTACGTTTAACTATTCGTAATTTAGAACGTGAAGCCGATGAAATGAAAAGAACTATACGCTTACAACTACCTGGCGGATTATTCATGCCGGTAGAGCGTACAGACCTTCTCGAATTAGTAACCCAACAAGATAAAATTGCTAATAAGGCAAAAGACATTGCTGGGCGTGTAATTGGTCGTGAGATGATCATACCAAAAGAGATTCAAGAAGACTTTTTGGCGTATGTAACTCGTTGTGTTGATGCAACAAAACAAGCATCTAAAGCGATTAATGAATTAGAAGAATTGTTAGAAACGGGCTTTAAAGGCAGAGAAGTTACTCTGGTTGAAAAAATGCTCGTAGAATTGGATGCCATAGAACAAGACACGGATGAAATGCAAATTAGAATACGCCGCCAACTACGTAAAGTAGAAAGTGAGCTAAATCCAGTAGATGTAATGTTTTTATACAAAATCATTGAATGGGTTGGCGAGCTTGCAGATATTGCAGAGCGCGTAGGATCACGTCTTGAGCTGATGTTAGCTCGTTAATTTAAAATCAGTTCAAACACGAAAGATTAAGGTTACACAATGGATATCATTGCATCTTACGGCACGGTATTAATTTTAATTGCCGCAGCAGTCGGCTTTTTTATGGCTTATGGTATTGGCGCAAATGACGTTGCCAACGCGATGGGTACATCAGTAGGTTCAAAAGCACTTACCATTAAACAAGCGATTTTTATCGCGATGATTTTTGAGTTTGCAGGTGCTTATTTAGCCGGTGGTGAAGTAACATCAACAATTCGTAAAGGGATTATTGATGCGGCCCCATTTGCCGACATTCCTGAATTGATGATTTTAGGTATGATCGCCTCTTTATTTGCCGCGGGCAGTTGGTTATTAATGGCCTCGTTTTTAGGCTGGCCGGTATCGACGACTCATTCAATCATTGGCGCTATTATTGGCTTTGCTCTGGTTGCAGTAGGCACAGAGGCTATTCAATGGGGTAAGGTTGCCGGTATCGTAGGTAGCTGGATTGTAACGCCGGCGATATCAGGTTTTATAGCGTACTTAATATTTATGAGTGCGCAAAAGCTGATATTTGATACAGACGCTCCACTTAAAAATGCCAAGCGCTTTGTACCAATATACATGGGTTTAGCTGGCTTTATTATGGCACTTGTGACCATTAAAAAAGGCTTAAAGCACATTGGTATTAATTTAGGTACCTTTGAAGGTTTTGCTATTTCTATAGGTATAGCGGTACTAGTTGCTGTTATTGGTAAAATTGCGATTTCTCGTTTAAATATCGATCCTAAAGCGGATAGAGAAATGCAGTTTAACAATGTAGAAAAAGTGTTTGCAGTACTTATGGTGTTAACAGCCTGTTGTATGGCATTTGCTCATGGTTCTAATGATGTTGCTAACGCAATTGGACCACTAGCTGCTGTTGTAAACATTGTTGAAAATAACGGTGAAATTGCGAAGAAAGCGGCTATTGCTTGGTGGATATTACCACTGGGTGGTTTAGGCATTGTTGCCGGTCTTGCTATTTTAGGCAAAAAAGTAATTAAAACCATTGGTGAAGGAATTACACATTTAACACCAAGCCGTGGTTTTGCTGCTGAATTAGCCGCGGCCTCTACGGTTGTTATTGCATCGGGCACAGGCTTACCTATCTCAACTACACAAACCCTAGTGGGTGCCGTGTTGGGTGTAGGAATGGCACGTGGTATTGCCGCACTTAATATGGGTGTAATAAGAAATATTGTAGTTTCTTGGGTAATTACATTGCCAGTTGGTGCTGCCCTTGCTATTGTTATTTTCTACGTACTAAGAACCGCTTTTGGGGTTTAATAAAAAGTACTTAAAAGACTTTTAGCTTGAAAAGATCTCAACGCCCTTGGTGTTGGGGTCTTTTTATTTGTGGAAAGAAAAATGACCAATCTCCCTAGTATAAAGCAGCTACAGTATTTATTAGCTGTGCATCAGCATCAACATTTTGGCCGCGCAGCAAGTGCCTGCTTTATTGGCCAGTCAACGCTGAGCACCGCAATTCAAAATTTAGAAGAGACCTTAGGGTGTCAGCTTATAGAACGAGAAAATCGCAGCCTTATGTTTACCACTATTGGTGAAGAGGTGGTTGAGCGTTCAAGAAAAATTATTAACGACACTATTAGCTTAAAAGAGCTTACCAAAAGCTTTTTAACGCCGCTTAGCGGCACATTAACGGTCGGTGTTATTCCCACGATTGCGAGCTTTATTGCAGCGCCTCTTTATCACTTTTGTCAGCAAACGTTTGCTGACTTAGAGTTAGTTTTAGTGGAGGATACCAGCGACAAGCTACTTGATAAGTTAGAGCATGGGCAAATTGACTTGGCACTATTAGCGCTGCCCTACGAAACCGATAAATTTCATACTCAAGTACTTGCACAAGATCATTTTAGCTTAGTGCACCATAAAGACTACACACCAGCTAAAGGCATTAAAGACTTTAATTTACTACCAGAAGCGAGTGTATTTTTACTTGAGCGAGAGCACTGTATGACAGGGCATGCGCTCAGTGCGTGCCATTTAAACCGCTCTAGCTGTATAAATCCCTTTGAGGCAGCTAGCTTACATACTTTATTGAGTATGGTTGAGTATAAACTTGGCGTGACTTTTTTACCGCAAATGGCGATTAACGCGGGTATTTTAGAAAACAAAAACATGCTTGCTACGCCATCACAAGGTGATGCCTATCGTGATATTGGTGTACTGTGGCGCAAAACAACGGGGCGGATTCGTGACTTTAAATTGTTTAGCCAACAGTTAGAGGTCTTTTTGAAAAAGCAGTGCAGTGTTGATTTTAAGTAACGTAAAAAAAAGCGTATTAGAGGTAATACGCTCAATAACACAGGGAATTAAAGTGGCTGCTTGTGCTGGCCATGGTAGCTCTCTAGAGGCGGTAAAAACAATAAGTAAACCCACACAACAACATTGAAGTAAGGCACCAGTCCAAGCACTGTAAAGGTTTTTACAGGGTAGCCTTTAATCTGAGCATACTTGTAACATTGAAGCGCAATAGCAAAGTGTATAAACAATAATAACGTGATTAGTTGCGTCATAAACATCCTCCTTATGACCAAATGTCCATCTTTAAGAGTATAGACATCTAGACGATAAGAAATAAAGATGTCATGTAAAATCAAGGTAATCACTTAATTTTCATGACATTGTGCTGCCGATAAGCAAAGTATAGGTTAGATGGGCAATTTTGGTAGTAATAAATTGCTTAAATTTGTTTATTAATGTTTATAGTGATGTGAGGGTATCTTGATAAAAAATAGGGTTGTTCTTTATTTTTTCTAATTCAATCAGTACCTTGTCGATAGGGACAGGGCGAGCAATAAAATAGCCTTGCCCGTAGTCTACGCCTATTTCTTTGAGTGCAAAAAATACTTCAGCGGTTTCCACATATTCAGCCACAGAGCGCTTATCTAGTGACCGACTGATGTCATTTATGGCTTTTACTAGCGCTAAATCAATGGAGTCGTTAAGCATATCACGGACAAATGAGCCGTCAATTTTTACATGTTGGGCTGGTAATTGTTTAAGATAATTAAAGGTACTAAATCCGGTACCAAAGTCATCAATCGAAAAGTGGCAGCCTAAATTATTTAACCGTTCAATCATTTTACGAGTGGCAGCCAAATTATTAATGCTAGCCGATTCGGTTATTTCAAAAATAATTTTTGACGGAGGCACTTGATATTTTTCGAGGCTCGACTCTATTAACGGCAGTAAACGCTCATCTAAAAATGACTGTGCCGATAAATTTATTGCAACCTGAAGAAGCTCTGGGTGCGCAGCAACACTTGCAATACTGTTACGAATAACACATTGATCCATTAAAAAGGTGTCGTTAAGCATTTCCAATGAGGGAATAAACTGATTTGGGTAAATAAGTTCGTCGTCGAGCTTTAATCTCAGTAGTACTTCAAAGTAAGCAACCTGATTAGTTTTAAAATCCCAAATGGGTTGATAATGAAGTTCTATACTGTCTTGTTGTAGAGCTTGGCGTACGCCATGACCCCATTCTAAGCCCGTTTGCAGCGCATTGTTTTCACCATCTTGTTTTGAATAACAATGTACTAAGTTACGGCCTAAATTTTTAGCAATATATAACGCAATATCTGATTGCTTTAAACATTCATTTGGGTCGCAATTATCAGCAGTAATTTGTGTTAAGCCAATAGAGCAGCTAATTGAATACACTTGATCTTCTGACTTAAATTGGTTGCCCTCAATGGCACTACAAATCCCCTCTGCAATTAAATGTGCATCTAATAAATTGGTGTTTTTAAGGATCACCGCAAACTCATCGCCACCCACACGGCAGATCAGGTGCTCATTACTAATATTGGCAATAAACAGTTGTGCCACTTCTTTTAAAACAATATCGCCTTGTTGGTGGCCTTTACTGTCGTTGATTATTTTAAAGTGATCAAGATCGATATAAATAAGCGCATGCTCAATATTTGCATAGGTATTTTCGCTTTGGCAAATATAGTTAAGTTGTTGGTCAAAGTAATAACGATTATGTAGGCCGGTTAACGTGTCATGCAATGCTAAATGGCGTAATTGAAGCTCAGCTTGCTTACGCTCATGAATATTATCGAGTGTGGCGGTAATGGTCGCGTTATTACTGCTATTTTTTATTAGCTGGAGGCGGCATTCAACCCACACCGAATTGCCGTTTTTTTGTTGCAGTTTAACTTCTATTTTTTGTTTATTTGCGCCACCTTGTAAAATGTCATCAATAGTGGATTGTAACGACTGTTTATACTCTTTGGTACAAAATGCAGTTAATGGCTGTTTCAAGGTCGATTTAACCCCAAAACCACTCAAAGACTCCCATGCAGGGTTTATAAAGCGAATATTGCCTTGCTGGTCTAGCTCAAGCACCACGGTATTTAGGTGCAATAAAATACGTTGATGTGCTGAAAACAGGTCGCGATACTTTACTTCACTAATACTTAATTGCTGCACTTTATTGGCAAACTCAGCATAGCTGACCATAAAGTCTTCACGACGAGCTGCGTGGTCACAGACTTTATTTAAAAATGAGGGGTCGTAAGGGGCGCGAATAAAGTCGGTAACGCCTGAAAGTAATAACTGCTCGGCGTAATCGGCATCGTTTTTATCAATAATAGTAACAATGGCTTGCTGAGGGTTATGCTGCAGAATTTTTTCGACTAATTGATTTGAGCTTTCTGCTTGTGCCGCTGTGGCATCCAGTAGCACGATAGCAAAAGGCTGCTGATTATAAGCACTTAGCGCCGCTTTCTCAGTTGTAACATGGGTGATAGCAAAGTTAAGTTTTAATTGCTCACTCATGTCGTTTGCTCTGCTGGCAAAGGGTTCTAATAACAACAGGTTTAAGCGACTACTTTTTTCTAAATGGCTCGACAACACATTTGCGAGTATTTGCGGCAGAATATCTTGGCGCTCAAAAGGCAGTACCGCATCTATGCCATAGCTACGTGCGGTAGTTTCGGCGATACGCTCACAATAAATCGGCGGAATTAGCAAAATAGGCGTATTTTTAGGCGTGTTTAGTAATCCAGAGCGGATCATACGGGAAAACCGCCAACCATCAATTTTACCTACGTCTAAGCCGGTTATGATTATATTTACGCTTTGATTTTTTAATATTTTTAGGGCGTCTTGGCTGTCTGATGCTTCAATGAACTCAAACACATTAAGCCTCTCTAACGTGGCACGAATAGTCTGGCGCTCATCATTACTTGCATTCAATATTAGCAATTTAAGCTGTTTTGCCACGTAGGTACCACTCCGAGAGATGCAGATTATAAAACAGTAAGAATAATGATATTTAGCGATAAGAACAAGCGTATTTATCTTAGAGATGCCTTAAATATATCGATCATAATTAAATCTGTCTTTAGCAATAATTGCTTCTACTTAAATAAGTGTAAAAAGCAATTCCATTATAGTGGAATCGAGCACGTACCTTGTGGTTGTTTAAGTATAGATATACACTTGGCGCGATTTTAAATGATGTGGAATTCTAACAATGCGCGTAGCTGATTTTAGCTTTGACTTACCTGATGAATTAATTGCTCGTTTTCCTAAAGCAGACAGAACCAGTAGCCGTTTATTGAGCTTAGACGGGCCGAGTGGTGCTGTTGAGCATAAAATATTTAGTGACATTCTTGAGCTTGTAAACGAAAACGACTTACTGGTTTTTAATAACACCAAAGTAATACCTGCGCGTATGTTTGGTCAAAAAGAATCTGGCGGTAAAGTTGAGGTGCTGGTAGAACGCGTATTAGACGAACACCGCGTGCTCGCTCACATTCGCGCGAGTAAATCGCCAAAGCCGGGTAATGTACTCATTTTAGAGGGCAAAGCAAAAGCTATTATGGTGGCACGCCACGATACTCTGTTTGAGCTTGAGTTTGACCGCAGTGAAAATGTGCTCGACATTTTAAATGATGTGGGTCATATGCCGCTTCCTCCTTACATTGACCGCCCAGATAACGAAGCGGATCGTGAGCGTTACCAAACGGTATATGGTGAAAAGCCAGGCGCGGTTGCGGCACCAACAGCAGGCCTTCATTTTGACGATAAACTCATGACTGCACTTAAAGGCAAAGGCGTACAAATGGCGTTTGTTACCTTGCATGTTGGCGCAGGTACATTCCAGCCAGTTAGGGTAGAAAGTGTTGATGAGCACATCATGCACTCTGAATATATTGAAGTACCGCAAGATGTGGTGGATGCGGTTGCAAGCACTAAAGCCAAGGGCGGGCGTGTGATTGCGGTAGGTACAACTTCAGTTCGTTCACTTGAGTCGGCAGCAAAAATACATGGCGGCAAGTTAGATACTTACTTTGGTGATACCGATATTTTTATTTTTCCGGGTTATCAATTTAATGTTGTTGATGCCATGGTTACCAACTTCCATTTACCTGAATCAACCCTAATCATGCTGGTCAGTGCCTTTGCAGGGCAAGACAATATTATGGGTGCTTACAATACTGCGATTGAACAACAGTATCGCTTTTTTAGCTATGGCGATGCGATGTTTTTGACCCGTAAATAATTTACAGCGTTATCGGTTTTTATTTTACTCCCAAGCACAGTGAATTTATCACTGCTAATAGTAATAGGGTGGTAAAAAGGGTAGAATCGAGCGGTTAAATTATAGCTTGTTGGACTGTTTTTCCGACACAGAGGATATTATGAAATTTGAATTAGACTGCACCGATGGCAAAGCACGCCGCGGTCGCTTGATTTTTGACCGAGGTGTAATAGAAACACCAGCGTTTATGCCTGTAGGCACTTATGGCACGGTTAAAGGCATGACACCTGATGAAGTTAAAGCAACGGGTGCACAAATCTGTTTAGGCAATACATTTCACTTAATGTTGCGCCCTGGCACTGAAATCATCAAACAGCATGGTGATTTACACGATTTTATGAACTGGGACTTCCCAATTCTTACTGACTCAGGCGGTTTCCAAGTATTTAGCCTTGGCGCAATGCGTAAAATCACTGAAGAAGGCGTAATGTTCCAATCGCCAGTTAATGGTGATCAAATTATGATGTCGCCAGAGAAATCAATGGAAGTGCAGCGTGATCTTGGCTCAGATATCGTGATGATATTTGACGAATGTACGCCATATCCTGCCACTGAAAAAGAAGCCAAAGACTCTATGGAGCTTTCTCTTCGTTGGGCTAAGCGCTCAAAAGAAGGGCATGGCGACAACCCGTCAGCATTGTTTGGTATTATTCAAGGCGGTATGTATCCTGAGCTTCGTGCACAATCACAAGCGGGCCTTGAAGAGATTGGTTTTGATGGCTATGCGCTTGGTGGTTTATCGGTTGGTGAACCTAAAAATGAAATGATTAATATTCTTGATCATTGTGCTTATAAAATGCCAGAAAACAAACCACGTTATTTGATGGGTGTTGGCAAGCCAGAAGACTTAGTTGAGTCGGTTCGTCGTGGTATTGATATGTTTGACTGTGTAATGCCAACGCGTAATGCACGTAATGGTCACTTATTTATTACAACGGGTACCATTAAAATCCGTAACGCAGTGCATAAAACAGATACGGGTCCACTTGATCCTGAGTGTGATTGCCATACCTGTAATAATTATTCGCGCGCCTATTTGCATCATTTAGACAAATGTAACGAAATTTTGGGTGCACGACTAAACACTATCCATAACTTACGATACTATCAACGTGTTATGGAAGGTTTGCGTAATGCTATTAGCGAAGGTCAACTAGAGACATTTGTCCACGATTTTTACGCTCGCCGAGGCCAAGAAGTGCCAGAGCTAGCTGATACAACAAATTAAAATTTAAAAATTAAAGAGGAAGTATTATGAGTTTATTTATTTCAAACGCACATGCAAGCGCTGGCGCACCTGCGGCAGGCGGCGGTATGGAAATGCTAATTATGTTAGCGATTTTTGGTTTGGTTTTTTACTTTTTAATTTACCGCCCGCAAGCAAAGCGTGTAAAAGAGCATAAAAGTTTAATGAGTGCGATGGCAAAAGGCGATGAAGTGCTAACCCAAGGTGGTTTAGTGGGTAAAATCGTAAAAATTGCCGATGATAAAGACTTCATCGTGATCTCATTAAATGAGCAAGCAGAAGTAACAGTACAAAAATCAGCGGTATCTGCTGTATTGCCTAAAGGCACAATGAAGTCGCTATAAAAATAATAAGGACGACCCCGTGTTAAACAAGTTTCCAATTTGGAAGTATTTACTTGTTTTAGCTGTGTTAGCCATTGGCCTTTTATATGCTTCACCAAACCTGTATGGCCGCGATCCGGCCATACAGGTTTCTGGCGCTAAAGGCACCGATGTTGACCTCAGTGTTGTAGACAAAGTAAACGCAATCCTCAAAAAAGATAACGTTAGCGCTAAATCGACAAAGCTCGAAGACGGGCAAATTCTTGTTCGCTTTAAAAACGTTGAAGACCAACTTAAAGCGCAAGACTTACTGCGTAACTCGCTTAGTAACGATTATATCTCAGCAATTAATATGGCTCCTGCACAACCGGCTTGGTTAAAGTCGCTGGGCGGTAATCCTATGAAGTTAGGCCTAGATCTAAGTGGTGGTGTGCATTTCACCATGGAAATCGATATGGTCACTGCGGTGGATAATCAGTTAGAGCAAATGGAGCAAGATTTTCGCAGCGACCTGCGCGAAGAAAAACTACGTTATCGTAGTGTGCGCCGTGTAGCTGGCACTGAGCGTATGCGTGTAGAAATGCGTAACGAAGAAGATAAAGACGCTGCAGAGCGCTTTTTAGAAAGTCGTTACCCTCTAAACGTTTACATTGATGATAGCAGTAACGATAACGCATTCTTTGCCACCATGAGTGAGCTAAAGCTAAAAGAAATTCGTGACTACGCTATCAAGCAAAACGAAACGATTATTCGTAATCGTATCAATCAAATTGGGGTTGCAGAGCCAAACGTACAGCGCCAAGGTGCTGAACGTATTATTGTGCAATTACCAGGGATTCAAGATACCGCTCGCGCTAAAGAAATTTTAGGTGCTACGGCAACGCTTGAGTTTCGTGAAGTTGACGAAAATGCTGACATAAGCGCGGCTGCTCAAGGTCGTATCCCTCCGGGTACTGAAATGATCATGAGTCGTGATGGTTACCCTGTAGTACTAAAAAAACGCATTATTCTTGAAGGCAGCCATATTACTGGCGCGCAGTCAGGTGCGGATGAGTACCAGCGCCCACAAGTAAGCATTAAACTCGATAGTAAAGGTGGGGCAAAAATGAATGCCTTTACCAAGCGTGCTATCGGTAAACGCATGGCTACCGTGTTTATTGAATACAAGCCATCGGGTAAAAAAGACAGTGACGGTAAAGCGCTTCCGCCAATTAAAGTGGAAGAAGTTATTAACGTGGCAACGATTCAAGCGCGTCTTGACCGTTCATTCCGTATTACCGGTATTGATAACCCAGCTGAAGCACATAACTTAAGTTTACTACTCCGCGCGGGTGCACTGGTTGCGCCTATTCAAATTGTAGAAGAACGTACGGTTGGGCCAAGCCTAGGTCAAGAAAACATCGAAGCAGGTATGACCGCTGTAGCTCTTGGCTTTGCGTTTGTACTGGCCTTTATGCTTATTTACTACAAAGGTTTTGGCCTTGTTGCGAATATTGCACTGGCTGCCAACTTAGTACTTATTATTGGTGTAATGTCGTTAATTCCAGGTGCAACGCTTACCCTACCGGGTATAGCTGGTATTGTACTGACTGTTGGTATGGCAGTTGATGCGAACGTACTTATATTTGAGCGTATTCGTGAAGAGTTAGCCGATGGCCGCAGCCCTCAACAAGCGGTTCATTTTGGTTACGATAGCGCCTTTAGTACTATTTTTGATGCCAATATCACCACATTAATTGCGGCGATTATCTTGTTTGCTGTTGGTACCGGTCCTGTTGCAGGTTTTGCGGTAACCCTAGCAATTGGTATTTTAACCTCTATGTTTACAGCAATTATAGGTACCCGTGCGGTGATCAACCTATTTATTGGTGGCAAACGTGTTGATAAACTTTCAATTTAAGGAGCAGACATGCAAATTTTAAGATTGGGCGGAAAAACCCTTCGTTTCATGTCTCTTCGAAAAGTGGCAATGGGCTTTTCTACGTTATTAATTATAGCGTCGCTGGCGTCACTTTTTGTTAAAGGCTTAAATTTCGGTTTAGATTTTACCGGCGGTACCGCGGTTGAGGTGGGTTTTTCACAACCAGCCGATCTGAAAAAAGTTCGTAATGTACTTGCTGAAAACGATTTTGCTGATGCATCGGTACAGCTTTTTGGCTCAAGCCAAGAGATACTGGTTCGTTTAGCCCCTCGTGGTGACGATGTAAAAGCAGAAGTGATTGGTAACCAAGTGATTGCTGCTCTTAAAAAAGCTGATGATAGCGTAGTAATGCGCCGTATTGAGTTTGTAGGCCCAAGCGTAGGTGAAGACTTAAAAGAGCAGGGTGGCCTTGCCATGTTAACTGCGCTTATTTGTATCTTAATTTACGTGGCATTTCGCTTTGAATGGCGTTTTGCTGTGGGCGCAGTTGGTGCGCTTTTACACGATGTAATTATTACGATTGGTTTGTTCTCGGTACTTGGTTTAGAGTTTGATCTAACTATTTTGGCAGCAATACTCGCCGTGATAGGTTATTCACTAAACGATACCATTGTTGTATCAGACCGTATTCGTGAAAACTTCCGTAAAGTACGTATTGACGACACTGTTGAGATTATTGATATCTCGCTTACGCAAACACTTAACCGTACCTTAGTAACCTCAATAACCACTATTTTAGTATTGATTGCGTTATTTGTATGGGGTGGCCAAACCATTCATGGCTTTGCCACTGCACTACTATTTGGTGTGTTTATTGGTACTTATTCTTCAGTTTACGTTGCCAGTTCGGTGGCTATTGCCATGGGCGTAAGCAAAGAAGATTTAATACCAGAAGTGATTGAAAAAGAAGGCGCTGATTTAGATCCAATGCCTTAATTGAGATTAAATTATTCTTAAAACAAAACCGCTCCTAGTGAGCGGTTTTTTATTGCCTTCCAGATAAGTCACATAATAGTCATACTCAGTTGGTATTTTATTGCTCTTATTAAATTTTTATCCGAGCTAGTAGTGACAGAGCAACGACAAGTCTTAGAATCAATTATACAACAAGGGGCAATAACAACCTTGTTCCAACCTATTTTCGATATAGCTAAGCAATCTATTATTGGGTATGAAGCGCTGAGTCGAGGCCCTAAAAATAGCCCATTAGCCATGCCAAATAAGCTATTCGAAACGGCTCATAAATATCAATTGATCTCAGAGCTTGAGCTTTTATGCCGCTCTCGCGCCATTGAAAATTTTGTAAAACTCAGTTTACAAGGGAAGTTATTTTTAAATGTCAGTCCAAAAATTTTACTCGATCCGAGCCACCCTAAAGGAGAAACCTTACATTTAATTGAGCAGTTTGGTCTTGCAGCCAATCGAGTGGTGATTGAAGTCACCGAACAAGAAAAGGTAGATGATGGTTTTTTACTGTTAAAAACCATCGCGCATTATCGAGAGCTAGGCTTTACTATTGCTATTGACGACCTCGGTGCAGGTTATTCCGGACTAAAGCAATGGTCGCAGTTATGCCCAGATATTGTAAAAATTGATCGTTACTTTATTGATCATTGCGATCAAAGCGAAGTTAAAAAAGAATTTTTAAAATCAATTATGGTGTTAGCGCGGGCAACAAATACAGCGGTGATTGCAGAGGGAATTGAACGTCCTGAAGAGCTAGATTTAGTTAAAAGTATAGGCATAAATCATGTTCAGGGGTTTTTGTTAGAAAGACCGAGTCAACAGCCAAGTTATGACTATAACTGTAAACAGTTACAATCACTCACTTCGACCCAAGCCGCCTCAAAGTTTGAGCAATCAATGGCAATAGGTGTGCTTGCTGTTGCTCAGCCTGCTATTAGCAGTCATACGCGTTGTAAAGAAGCTCATGCACTTTTTGAGCAAGACAAAAGCATAATCAGCTTACCGGTATTAAATAGCAGTCAGCAGCCTATAGGGCTGTTACACAAAGATCAGCTAACAGAAGTGTTTGCCGCGCCTTATGGGCACGCGCTTTATGATAAGTGTGAAGTCACAGAGTTAATGGATAAACAACCTCTGGTGGTTGATGAAAATCAAATGCTTGATATTGTCTCCCAGCAAATAACAGAGCAAGATTTTGATATTCGTCGTCATATTGTTATCACCTGCAACAATAAATATTTAGGCTTGGCACCGCTCAGAGACATACTAAAGCACATTACAGCAGAAAAAATCCGCCACGCCCAACATGCTAACCCTTTGACCATGTTACCGGGTAATGTGGCAATTAGTGAGGTAATAGAGCAGCGTCTGCAACATAAACAGCCATTTTCACTAGCCTATATCGATTTAAATCACTTTAAACAATTTAACGATTTGTATGGTTATGCCAGTGGTGACAGCGTGATAAAACTTCTGGCCGATGTGACTGTAAAAGCGTGTGCGCACAGCGCTAACTTTGTCGGACATATTGGCGGCGATGATTTTATGGTGGTGTTTGAAAAAAAAGATGCGGTGGAAGTTTGTAATACTATTATCACGCAATTTGAACTGCAGTCACGCGTGTTTTTTACGCCAGAGCATATTGCTGAAAAAGGGTATTGGGCAACTAATAGAGAAGGCGAAAAGCAGTTTGTGCCTTTACTTACATTATCGATAGGTTTAGTTGAGCCTGATCTGCAGCAGTGTAAAAATAGTCATCAAGTGGCGGCATTAGCAACCGATGCAAAGAAGGAAGCTAAGCGCTTCAAACACAGCTACCTATTTATTTGTAATCGCAGAAGACCCGCTCCCGCTGTTGTACGTTTATCCAATAGTAAAAAAAGTGGCTAACAAAAAGCAAAAAAGGAGCCAAGGCTCCTTTTTTTAGTACGTAATTACGATTAACGTAATAACGACTCAGATAATACTGGACGCATTTCACGAACGATCGCTTGTGTTAGCTTAGGTGCACCACAGATTACGTTACCGCTCACGTTGTAGTTATTACCGCCAGCAAAATCAACAACCATGCCGCCAGCTTCTTTAACTAATAACTCACCTGCTGCTGTATCCCAAGGTTTTAAACCAATTTCAAAGAAACCATCAACACGACCCGCTGCAACATACGCCATATCTAGCGCAGCAGAGCCTGCACGACGAATATCAGCTGTGTGAACAAATAACGCTTTAAACGCTTCAGAATAGGCATCTAAGTGATGTTTTTGTTTGAAAGGAAAACCTGTAGCAAGAACAGAACCGGCAAGTTCAACCGTTTTAGATACGCGTAAACGTTTGCTGTTTAACTGTGCGCCTTGACCGCGAGAAGCAGTGAAAAGCTCACCACGAATTGGATCGTAAATTACTGCTTGGTCTAAACGACCTTTAACTTTAAGTGCAATAGATACTGCGAAATGAGGGATACCCTTGATGAAGTTAGTTGTGCCATCAAGTGGGTCAACAATCCATTGGTAATCAGCATCCTTACCTTTGTGTTCGCCTAACTCTTCACCAACAATGCAGTGATCAGGGTAAGAACGTAAAATAGTGTCACGAATTACGGCTTCGGCTTCTTTATCAATGTTAGTAACTAAATCGTTGGTGCCTTTTTGTTGCACTTCAACTTTTGATAAGTCTTCACTTGCACGAAGAATAAGTTTGCCTGCGTTACGCGCAGCGCGAACCGCAATGTTTAACATTGGATGCATGGTATTACCTTTGGGTTGTAAAAGAACGTTTATATATTTAAGCCGGCGTATTTTAGCGGTTTTTGCCATAAAGTAAACCATAAAGCCTAAATACTTGTGAGTGTTTTTTGTACAGCCATGATCTTTCACTACATTTTTTTGAAATAAAAACAGGCAATAAATTTATGAATGAGCGCTTTACCTAAAGTTAGCTTGAGGTTTTATGATGTTCTATATTCAATTAACAGGAAGAAAATTATGAAATTAGAACACGTAAATTTAGTTGTCAGTGATATAAACGCCATGCTTAAGTTTTACCAAGCAGCGTTTCCCTATTGGTCAATTAGAAGTGAGGGAGAAGGAACCTGGTATGGTAAAGCAAGACGCTGGATACACTTTGGTAATAACGAGCAATATATTGCTATTAGCGATCATGGAGAAGGTGAAAACCGTGACTTATCAGGGCATCAAATTGGTTTGGCACATTTTGCTTATGTCACTAATAACTTAAATGCAGTAATAACGCGCTTAAAGCGTGCGGGCTTTGCAATAAGTAAGCAAGGCGCTGAAAATCCATTTAGGAAGAATATATATTTTATTGACCCCGCAGGGTTTGAGGTTGAGTTTGTAGAGTACATGAGTGATATACCCAGTGAGCGTAATAACGATTTATAATATGGATGAAGCCAACTATTTTGGCTTCATCAAATGTTTAGCATATTTAATAATGTTTACCATTCATGCCAAGTTGAGTTTTTAAATCATTTGCAAAGCTAATAAATTTTTCTTTAATAGTGCGTTTAACTTTAACTTCCACAGAGCCTAAAACAGTTTTTCCTTCAATGTGAATTGTTGGCCCTTGGCGTTTATTGAGTGACACGGTTTTATTTTCAAAACTGCCTAAAATACAAAACATTTTAGAAACTACATTAACGTGCTCTGGTACATATATTTCTTCGCTACCAAAGTAACAATTAACGTGAATAGTGACATGTTGGTGGGTAAAAATAGCATCCGTAAAATCAAGATTGATAGATCCCATGTAGTTTTCTATATAAATGTTTTGAGGCACTACCCATTGGCCGCTTCGTTCACTTGAGCCAAGAATGCTTCTTAATGTAAGTGGTTCTTCACTCCCCTCATGCTGCGCGCTATAATTAGGTGCAAACTGAGAGTGCTTTTGCGCCTTATATTGCTGGTCAGTATTTAAGGTTAAATCTTCAACGAGATCCATAAGTGCTTTATTGTCACTCGCTGCCATGGCGTCGTCTAAGCGCCTTTCAAATGCTTCTACAGAAATAACACCATGGCTGTAGTTATAAATGAGCTGATCAATCACTTGCTCACGAACTTGCTCAATAGGGCGGTCTTCAATTTTAACAGACATTTAAATTATCCTTTTATGATTGCTGGTTATTTCAAAGCAAGCCTTATACCAAATATTAAATTGTTTAAATTCAGTGATTTATGATTTTGGGTTTTTGATTCTTTATTATATTAACGACATATTAACCAAATATACAATTATTTAGTAAGTTTCGCTATTCGAGAAACTTTTACGCAATAGTCTGTAAATGTTTACTTAGTAGGTTTAAGCCAATATCTACTATTTTAAATTAACCTATTGAAATTAAAGGTTAAAAAATGTTGGCCCGATGCTCGCATTAGCTTAAGTGTCTAAAGGGTCTGTTGACCTTTCAGGATTAAAACTTGTTCAATCTAGGGGCGATTTAATCGCGGCGCGAGATTTGTAACCTAGTGGACTAAGTAAAAATTGAGTAACAAAGAGTTAATCGCCCCTAGGTAGAACCCTTCGGGCAGCGCATGTTTGGCATTTATGCTGCGTTATCGTCTATTCATGGGGAATAACCACACTACATAGACTCTGCCTGGCCTAAAAACCAAACATACAGCTGCAAATTTAACCTCGAAAGATAAACAGACCCTAACTAAAAGGAGAACGATTATGAAAACATTTAATAAGTCTATGATTGCAGCCCTAGTATTAGGAACAACCGCAATGGGCGCTCAGGCAAGCAGCTGGGAAAACGAAAGCAAAGATGCTTGGATTGATGGCAAAGCAGAAACCGTACTGCTGATGAACACTAACCTGAATAACTTTGACATCAACACGGACGTAAAGAATGGCAAAGTAATGCTAACAGGTAAAGTTAATAGCGAAGTAGATAAAGAGCTTGCTGAAGAGCTTGTGCTAAGCCTAGATGGTGTAACTGAGGTTGAAAATGATCTAACTGTTATTGAGCTCAAGGATGCAAAAGATTTAACAACAGTTGATCAGATGAATGCTAAACACCACGATTCTACTATGATGGATAGCGACACTGAAAGTGATTTAACCGATGCGAAAATTACCACCGTAATTACCACTCGCTACTTATTTGATTCAGAAGTCGGTGGTACAGACATTGATGTTGATACTGATAACGGTGTAGTTACCCTAAGGGGGACTGTGGAATCGGATGCTGAAAAAAAACTAGCAATGGAAATTGCTAACAACGCTGAAGATGTTCGCAAAGTAGTTGATGAATTAACTGTCATTGCAGAATAATACACTATACTAAAAGCCTAGCTCTGCTGGGCTTTTTGCTTTGTTAACGTTATAAGGGTTAAATTATGGATATCATCAGAATTATTTTTTCTATTTTATTACCACCACTGGGTGTATTTTTACAGGTGGGGATAGGGATGCACTTTTGGTTAAATATTTTACTAACCTTGCTCGGCTATTTCCCAGGATTAATTCATGCGATTTATATTATTGCCAAGAAGTAATGCAGTAGCTTGACTGGACATTTAACACTGAGTTGCTAAGTGCCAACAAAGGTATGTGTATTAGCCACTCAGACTGTAATTTAATAAATGGATTCGTTTTAAAAGTCATCACCATTAAAATCTCAAAGCCTACTATTTGAGCAGTTAGCCCCTTGATTGTTAAAATAAAGCTTTTTGCTAGTGACAAGCCCCTAAAAACTTTTTATACTGCAACCCGCTTTAGTCGCTCTGTGGCTAAACGCTTCAAAAATTAACTGCTTACAGTTATACAAAGTTGGCCCCTTAGCTCAGTTGGTTAGAGCACACGACTCATAATCGTTAGGTCCCCAGTTCGAGTCTGGGAGGGGCCACCACTTTTACAAGCTTTCCAAGTAAATAGAAACTCATCTTCCTCGTTTATAAAATTCGTTTTTATTATTTCTATCGTATTTTTACCAGTGCACTGATTTTTGTATTAATTCTATTGAATACATTGCAATAAACACAGTTGGATCTACTATTAAAGTGTTATGGGGTTTTATTATAAAAATCTTTACTTTATGACCTTTAATGTCGCTACTGTTAATAGTGTGCAGTATATAAAATTTCGCTTAGTTACTCCTTAGGTGCTCTATGTTATTAAAACGAAAAGTTTACCTCAGTCTTATTCTGGCTGTTGTTGCTCCTTTAGCAATATCTACTCTAATATTTTCCAATAGTATTCGCTCAAATACAGAAGAAAAGCTAGCTAAAGTAGATTTACCTACAGCGCTTAGTGAAGTGAAAAGCCAAATTGAATTAGAGCTTTCTACACCTATTATTGTTGGTAAAGAAATAGCGCAAAACTTATTTGTGCAGCAATGGATGAATAATAATGAAGATGCGCAAAGTCGCGGTAAATTTATTGATTACCTCAAACATATAAAAAATAAAAACCAAGCCAGTAACGCATATATTATTTCTAAAAATTCCCGTAACTATTACACCGATGAAGGTATTTCTAGGCAAATAGACAGCAGCGATACTTGGTTTGATACTTTTTTAGCATCGGATAGGCCATTTGAAGTCGCGCTCGACATAGATAAAGGCAGCTCTGAGGTGATGGTATTTATTAATTATGCCATTGAGCTTGATGGGCAACGACAAGGAATTGCCGGAATAGGCCGTTCGCTCGATTCTATGGTGGAGCTCATAAGCGAATATAGAATTGGCGAGGGCGGCATTGTTTATTTGGCCTCTGGTACTGGCGAGATTATGTTGCATGGTGATAAAACTAAAATAGGGCAATCTGTTAACTTAGCGCCAATTAAAAATGGGGCAATTCAAAGTAAAGTAATTGATGGCGATGACTATGTTGTCTCAAGTACACCAGTAAACTCTTTAGGTTGGCACCTAGTCGCTGAGATTCCCCAAGAGCAATTATATGGCCCAATTAATAGCGCTATTAATACTAATATCATTTTTGGTGTAATTATTGCGCTTGTAGGTTTAGCGTTAGCACGTGTGTTGGTCGGGCAAATATTTAGACCCATTGAAAACATTACTGCAGCAGTGAATGCATTAACGGAAAAAGATGGCGATTTAACAGCACGACTCCCTACCGACGATAATAATGAAATTTCTGATTTAGCGATTAAATTTAACCTGTTTTTAGAGCAGTTACATTATATGTTTAAACAGGTTTCTGAGTCGGCTACCCATGTTAAAGATATTTCGCATGACGTGCTTGAGCAAGTGCAAGGCGCGGCAAATTTAGCTGAAGTGCAGTCATCGAGTACGCAAACGGTGGCGGCTGCGGTTAATGAGATGGAAGTTACGGTTCAGGATATTTCTGGCAGTGCTAGTAATGCGGCAGATATTGCGACTAAAACTGAAGAAACGACGCATAAAGGCGTTGGTTTTGTGCAAAGCACAATTAAACAAATGGAACAGTTGGAAGCATCGATGGCCAATTCTGTAGCCTCAGTGTTAGAGCTCTCGACAGAGATTAAATCAATTTCTCATGTATTGGATGTTATTAAAGGGATTTCTGAGCAAACTAACTTATTGGCGTTAAATGCGGCAATTGAAGCGGCAAGAGCTGGCGAGCAAGGGCGTGGCTTTGCAGTAGTTGCTGATGAAGTGAGAACGCTTGCACAGCGTACTGCGGAGTCGACAGAGCAAATTAATGAGATGATTGCTTCGTTAAATGCTAAAGCTTCAAGCACGGTAACTGCGATTGAATTGGGCAGCAAAAACACCTTAGAAAATGCCGAGCGATTAAAAGAAACAGGCCATACATTAAATGGTATTTCACAGGAAATTGTACTGTTAAGCGAGTTAAATAACTCAGTGGCTACCGCAACGCGAGAGCAAACGTTAGCAACCTCAGAAATTAGCCAAAACATTGTGATGATTTCTGACTCAGCAGAGCAAACCAAAGAAAATATGAAGAAGTCAGAGCAGCTTTGTAATGGTTTAAATAAAGAGTCGAATATTTTAAGGGATTTACTAGGCAAGTTTACGCTTTAAACACGACTTCATAAAAAATCAGCCGAGCAGGGATAGCATCATAGTTATAGAGCACTGGTACTATAACTATGATGTTTTAATGGCGGTTAGTTTTTACGATAAATCTCGTGATTCATTTCGTAAATATTAACGCTTAAACTATCAGAGGCTCTGCAATATGTTTGCAGGCACGCTAGTAACTGCTCACTTAGTTTTTGCTTTTGCTCAATAGAACGCCCAGCCATAATATGTACTGCAATATGTATAAACCCTTCTTTACCTACACCTAATTGGTAATGTTGATACGCAATAGCACGAGTTTTTATTGTTTCTAAATCAAATAAGCCACTTTCAAATGTTGTTGTGTGGATTTTTTCCACTAGAACCTGAGGTAATAAAGGCAGATCTTCTGAGTGTTCAATAATAATGTGTGGCATTTAGCGTATCCTCTTTAGATTGGTTTGTTTAATTATACCAAACGGGTTTGCACACGCTAACCCTATGGAGTTTAATTTTTAAAAATTTGGCTTAGCATAGTTCAGGCTGTTGCTTTTAGGGCAAATATTGGTGATTAATACGCTTTATATCAATTTGTGGTGACTTATACGAAGAGTACACCAGCCAGTTTGCACTTGTAATATAAGTTAGGCCTGAGGTGCGGCTAAATGCGCGTTCAGGAAGTCTTATTACATCATGATGACTTTTGGTTGAAAAGTCGTAATAACTTAATCGGTAGTCGCCTTGTTTTACATTAAAATAGTAAATACGCGATTGCGCTAAGGTATCGCCTTCAAAAAAGTACCACGAATTATGATTAGATAAATTAATTTCGCTAACTAGTGGTTGCTCAGTTTGGCTATCAGGGTCTTTGATCCATAACTGATTAGTTGCTTGGTTGGCAAAAATTAAAGCGCCTTGCTGGTTTTCATAAGCGTATAATGTCGGTGAATCTATGGCCTGTTCGAGTTTATTACCATTTAAATCGAAGCGATACACGTGCTGATCATCAGAGACTAATACGCTTTTACTGTCTGCAGCCCAGCTCGGTTTGCCATGATCGCTAAAGCCTGTAGGTAATAATTGACTGGTTTGTTTATTAAAGTCATACAGGTATAACGCATGACCACTAGGGTGAGAGGCAACAAAAGCAATATAATCACCATCAGGCGACCATACTGGGTGGTAAATATTGGCATTGAGATTAGTGAGCTGCTTTCGAGACGTACCGTCTTTATTTGCGGTCCACAATTCCATTGAGCCCGACTCATTAGAGACAAACGCAAGTTTGTTTCTGGCTTTATTGTAATCAGGAAAGCGGGTACTAAAATGGCTCGATAACACTGGGAAAGGAGAGCTTGCAACCGCATTATTAACCTCTAAACGCATTAAAGCTGAGTCTATATTCCACTGATGAAAATACAAACTGCCATCACTTGCAAATTCTGGGTAGCTTAAGCCATCTATGCGGGCATTGATCATTTGTTGTGTTTTAAGGTTGTAAAAGTACCCTTGGCGTTTACCTTTTTTCACACCAGAAAAAACGAGTTGCGCCTTAGAGGGGTGCCAATCAACGCCTCTCATATCAATAAACCCAGTAGTTAACTGCTTTGCATTGCCTGTTTTTATATCGATTAAAAATAATTCTTCAAACCCCGTTGGTAAGTTACGAGAGACTACAAGTTGAGTTGCATCTGGGGAGAATACAACCGACTCATCGGTATATTGGCATGCTGAAATACAAGGTATTTGAGTAACTGTGTATGGCGATGAGGTTAAATCAACAAGGTTAAGTTGAGTTAGGCTATTATTTTCATCATCTTCACTAATATAAACCAGTTTAGTGCCCACGGCATTAATGTCTATATCGGTACTTGTTTTACTACCGCACAGCCCTAAAACAGTGGTATTGCCCGAGGCAACATTTTGCTGAATAACCTCACAGCCTTGACCAGATATGCGGCGATAATAATAAACAAAAGTTAAGTCGGGGCTAAATACCGCTCGCCCTTCAATAAATGGCGTGTCGGTAAGTGCGATGGCAGCTTGTTCGGGTAAATGTAAATCGCGTAAGTATAAATTAGCTTTGTGACCAGGGCGGCGCCACGAATACGCTAAAAAATGACTGTCATTAGAAATAGCCGGAAACAACTCTCTTCCTGGGCTGGTGGTAATTGTTTCAATGTAATCGTACAAACGTGCTGCTTGTTGCGATTGAGCAAGTGGCTGCTTTGCGTTTTCAAAAAGGGCGCTATAACCCCAATAGCTACCTAATAATATAACGATAGCAAGTACGGCAGCGTAAATATACCCAGAACGAAGCGGCGTATTGTTAATGCTATTAACAGGCTCTGGCGTTGTTGGTTTTTGTACTAAGCGGTAACCCGTTTTACGCAGTGTTTCTATATAGGTATTGTCGGGGTCGAGTTCTTTAAAGCTTTTACGAAGGTGCCATATGGCATTAGTGAGTGCTTTTTCACCCACATATTGATTACCATCCCATACGTTTTCGATTAGTTGTTCCCGACTCACCGCATTTGGATAACACGTTACTAAGTAGGTCAGCAGTTCTATAAATTTAGGTTGTAAAATACAGGCTTTATCAGCACAAAACAGCTTATTTTCAAACGCCGATATTTGGCAATTTCCAATTGAAAATGGCTGTTGAGTATTCATAGTATGTGTATTTAAACCTCTTCCTAGTATGAGTTATTAGCGATGTTTACACGTGTTGTTTAATGCAAAGTAACACGATAATTAGTTAATATTCAATTTTACACCATTCTAACACAATAAATATAAGTTCATAATTATAAATAAATAGATATTAAATAGATGTAAAATAGGGATATAAACGAGACACCTCTCATTGTGCTTTTATTCACGATTACTTACAACCTGTTGTTAGTAAAACAAACCAATTAGTACAAAACAGATTTAATAACTAAAAAGTTAATAAAAAAGCGATTTGTACTAATGGGATAATAAAAAATGAGGGAAGTCTGTGAGTAAAATATCAACCAAAAAATGCGCTTTAGCTTTGGCTATAACAGCGAGTCTATCTGGGCATGTAATAGCAAATGACGAGGCTATTGATCGTCAATCAACTGCTAAGGCAAGCGAAGAAGTGGTACAAGAAGCACCAGAAAAAATAACCGTAACGGGTTCGCGTTTAAAGCGTGATAGTTTTTCGGTTACGACTCCGCTGGTTACCATGGACAGAGCATCAATTCAGGATACAGGCTTAGGCAATCTTTCAGATGTATTAATCGATAATATGCCTGCACTGAGTCAAAGTATTGGTAACACAACCAGCCAATCAAGCATTTCGGGTACTGGTTTATCAACAGTCCAGCTTCGTGATTTAGGCGCTAATAGGACGCTGACATTGATTGATGGCCGCCGTGTTGTCTCTAATAGTTACGGTGGTAATTATGTCAGTTTAAATACTATTCCTAGTGGCATGGTAGAACGTGTTGAAATTATTAGTGGTGGTGCGTCGGCCACTTATGGTGCCGATGCGGTTGCTGGTGTAGTTAATATTATTACCCAGTCAAAAAAAGAAGGTTTTGAATTTCAAGCCCGTGGCGGTGAAACAACAGATGGTGGCGGTCGCGAGTTTACGCTTGATTTAAACTACGGAACGTCATTTGCTGATGATCGTGGTTATGTATTTGTTAGCTCAAACTGGGATCGTGATTTTGGTATGACCTTTTACGATCGCGACCGAGCGCAAATAGAAGCGGCGCATAGTTACGATGATGAGCTGATGTGTAATCAAATGTACACTGCTGATGGCTATCAGTGTGTGAGCGGTATTACACAAGCTGATTGGGCAAGCAAAAGCGATGGCACCTTAGGTGGCGTATTTTTAGAAAACAACCGAAACGATACGCAATTTTGGTATGACGGCCAAACGCTACGTGATGATTGGAAAGGCAATGAAGAGATATACGGTATCAACTCACAACAATACGTTATGCTTGATGTACCTAGTGATAACTTTTCGACCGCAATAAAAGTAGATTATGATGTAACAGACGACATCATGAGTTATTTCCAAATTCAATACAGTAAGAGTGGCTCGTTCAACGATAAGTCACCAGAAGATGAATACGAAGGGGCTTATGTACCTCGCTACGACCCAGTGACAGGGGATCCTATCGATGATATTGCGCCAGGTTATATTCCTATTGATAACCCATATGTGCCACAAGAAATTATTGACAGTAACCCATACAAAGACCGTATTTATTGGGATCGTCGTTTTGGTGAAGTAGGTAATATCAGCACTGACAACGACCGTACGACTATTCGTACCTGGGCTGGCCTGCAAGGCATGATGTTTGATGATACATGGGATTGGGATATTTCTGCCGGATATGGTCAATTTAAACAGCATCAAATCCGCAGTAACGAGTTAAACACGGTACGTGTTAACCAAGCCCTGCAAGCTGAAAAGCTAGCCGATGGCACTATTCAATGTAAAGACGCCGAAGCGCGAGCGCAAGGATGTGTCCCGCTTAATTTATTTGGTGAAGGGTCTATTACCCCTGAAATGGCTGACTGGATCCGTACAAATCCAATTATTGATACTGAGATTCAACAGTACACGGTAATGGGTTATATCACCGGTGACTTATATGAATTGCCAGCAGGTAATGTGTCTGCAGTATTTGGTGCAGAGTATCGTAAAGACTCGCAAAGCTTAGATACCAGCGATGATATGAAAGCGGGCGGTATTACGTTTAACGTTGTGCCTTCTTTTTATGGTGAAGTAGAAGTATATGAGGCGTTTGCAGAGCTTGCAGTGCCACTACTTAAAGATGTGCCATTTGCTAAAAGCTTATCGGCAGAAACATCGTTGCGTTTAGCAAATTACAGTATTGATAATATCAGCACCGTAGCCAGTTATAAGTTAGGATTATTGTGGCAGCCAATTGATGGGTACATGCTACGTGCTAACTATGCACGTGCACAGCGTGCCCCAACTATCACGGAATTATTATCACCCCCTCGTGGCGATTTTGATTCATTTGATGATATTTGTGATGGCTTAACGGCAACATCAACAAACCCAGGGCACGATAACTGCCGTTTAGAGCCAACCTTGGCACAAAAGCTGGCTGATGATCCTAACTTTGAATTTGAAAGTGAAGACAATAACTATTCACCAAATACGGGTAATCCAAACTTAAAAGAAGAAACAGCCGATACCTATACCTTTGGTATTACTGTTTCACCTGAGTTTTTAGATGGCTTTAACTTAGCGGTTGATTATTACGACATTGCCATTGTTGATGCAATTGATGAAATAAGTAACGAAAACATCATGCGTGAATGTTATGACTCAGAGGCTGCGTGGGGTAGTGATAACGAATATTGTAACGATATTACCCGTAACGACGAAGGTAACATTGTAAAAATACTACAGCGTGAATATAACTTAGATGAGTTAACAGCGCGCGGTTACGATGTAGTTGCAACTTACAAATATGACATAGGCAGCTATGGTAACCTGTCATTTAAGCTTGATTACAATCACATTATTGAAAACTCGCAAACCTATGAAGGGCTAGATGGTAACAGTGTTACTTCACAGTATGCAGGTTATGGCCGTTCAAAAGATAAAGCCGCTATGTCGATTGTATGGAAAATGGATGACTTACGTATCCGCTGGCGTACAAATTACGTAGGTGCTTTTAAAGCAAGCCAAGAAGATGAAAAAGATTACCTTGAGTATGTTGCTGCAAATGATGAACGCTGTGCTGCGGGCGATGCCGGTTGTATTGCTAACCCCGAGCCACTGGCATATCAAAACTATGGCTCATTTTTAAAGCATAGTTTATCAGCGTCTTACACTATGGCACTGACTGATAAGAGTGACTTGCGTGTATTTGGCGGGATTAATAATGTATTTGACGACAAAGGGGCATTTTATCCAAGTGGCCGAGGCAACTTTTATAGTGGCTACGGCGGCGGTGCCGGTCGTTATGTTTATCTAGGTGCACAATATAGCTTTTAATTATTTTTAGCTGTATTTGTTTGCAAAGGCACTCCTTCGGGCGTGCCTTTTTTATTGCTTATAAAATTTGTTTTATCGCAGTGAAAGCGTTTAGTATAAGGCATAACTTAATTTTATTATGAACGAAGGACTTGCTATGAAGTATCTCAAAATGGGTAGTCTAATTGCGTGTTTAGCAGGGCTTACAGGGTGTTCTGATGATGTTGCTTCAGTGAGTTTAGGGCTGTTTACCACTAAAGATGTGGTGGTTAACTCACAGCAAGACCCGCTTGTTACAGGGGTTACTTGTCATATTAGTCACATTGAGGCTAATTTAGATTTTTCAGATCCTTCAGATATGTCGATTGCTTGTCGTCAAACAGGGCCAATTACCGCAGACCAATTACAGTCTATTGACCGTAGTAAGTCGGGTGAAGTCGTGTTTAAATCATCTAAGAGTATTTTGTTTAAGTCGTTAAAAGTTCGTCGCATTTATGATGCTAAAACCCATACGTTGTTGTATTTATCGTACTCAACGAAAGAATCTACGGGTAGTCATCATCACGCGCTTTCTACGGTGCCTTTATACAATACACAAGCATGGCAATGGGCCCAGGGGCAAGAGTAGTTTATGTTAACCCTATTTAAATCAAAGCCCTTATTGGCAGAACAAGAACAACAGTGGCTAGTTGATACCTTTATTTGGGCTGCAGAAAACTTTGACCTGAATTTTTTTACTAAGCATAGCCAAATTATTTTACCAACGGTCGAGTTTTTTCCTGATTCTGTTTCAAGCATTGAAGAAATGGCCAGTAAAGTGTTTGCGCGTGTTAAACACTATGCTGGTATGGATGAGTGGCCTATAACACTTGTTGCACCGCAACAATTACAACCTCAGGTGTTTCCACATTTTGAATTTAGTGAGCATCTACGTGGTGAGCACTGCCATTTAATGGTGCCACCAAGCCATACAATTAATGTGTCGTTTAACCCCAACCAAATTAATCAGCCACAAGATTTAGTAGCTAGCTTTGCAGGTACTCTTGCTACCATTTTAATTCATCATGTAGGCGTATTACCTCCAGGTGGTAAAGAGTTCTTACCTCAAGCAACGGATGCTTTAGCGTGCTTTTTAGGTTTTGGGGTGATGATGAGCAATACCGTATACCAGTTTAAGGGGGGTTGTGGCTCATGTTACAACCCATATGCCAATCGCGAAGCCACGCTCAGTGAAACCCATACTGTATTTATGCATGCTTTAGTAAGCTATTTTAAGCAAGATAAACACTCTAAAAAACATTTAAAACCGCATTTAAGAGGTCAGTTTAAAAAAGCGCAAAAAGAAATAAAAACGCTGGTTAACCAATCGGCTAACCCATTATTATTGACTTTTGCGCCAGAGCAAGCCAGTTAACCATGGCCTATATTGATGAGTTTTTATTAATTGCCATTGCTCACTTTTTTGCAGTGGCCAGCCCCGGGCCCGATTTTGCAGTGGTACTTAAGCAAAGCGTACAATATGGAAGGCATAATGCGCTATGGACCAGTGCAGGTGTAGGCGCAGCTATTTTATTACACATAGCTTATTGCGTGTTGGGAGTCGCGCTGGTTTTAACTCAATCGCCTTCGTTGTTTATGGCACTTAAATATATAGCCGGTGCTTATTTAGCGTATTTAGGTGTGCAGGCGCTGCGCGCTGCCAAACCTTCAAATACCGCCAATAATGAGCAGATAAAACCCAGTCTTGCCGCTGAGTCATCATGGCATGCGTTTCGCCGTGGTTTTTTTACCAACGCATTAAACCCTAAGGCTACACTATTTTTTATGTCGCTGTTTACCTTAGTGATTAGTCCAACCACACCGGTAATAGTGCAAGTGGGGTATGGTGTTTATATGGCGCTTGCTACTTGGGCTTGGTTTTCTATTTTGTCGCTATTGTTATCAAAAGCACGGGTGCGTAACTTTTTTCAACAAAGTGGTTATTGGTTCGATCGCGGCATTGGCATTATTTTAATCGCACTGGCTGTGCGAGTTGTTATATAAAAAGGAATAGTATGGCGTTATATAATTTTTCGTTTGGCTCCAATATGTCATCTAATCGTTTATTGGCACGTTTACCTAATGCAAAACGTATGGGTACGGCGCTTTTAAAAGGTTATAAGTTAACCTTTAATATGGCCTTTGCTGATGGTTCAGGTAAATGCACTATTGTACCCACCAATGAACCCGATGCTCTGGTATATGGGGTGGTGTATCAGCTTAATGAGGCCGAAAAAGAGATCTTAGATAAAATTGAAGGCCCTAATTACGACTGTGTTGATTTAACCGTGAGCCTTTTAGATGACGATGACATTAATGTGCACTGTTACATAGCAAACACACATGACGACACACTGCTACCTTATGACTGGTACGTGCAGCATGTATACCGTGGTGCGCTTGAGGCCGGTGTGCCAGAGCATTATAGTCAACGCATTTTAGCTTACCCGAGTAAGCAAGATACTAATAAAGCGCGCGCCGAAATAGAATTTGCGGTTCATCGAGACTAAACAAAAATAATAACCTAAGGTAACACTATGAAACTCACAAAATTGGCTGCAGCCGCATTGCTTGCAGGCTGGGCATTTACAAGTTCTGCAGCGGTTGATACCGATAAAATAGCAGAGGTGATCAATACCTCAATGGCACGGTTTAATGTACCCGGAATGGCCGTTGCTATTGTTGAAAATGACAAAGTCGTATTCGCTAAAGGCTTTGGTGTTGCCAACCTTGATACGAATAGTAAGGTGAATAAAGACACTTTATTTGGCATTGCTTCAAATACCAAAGCATTTACCAGTGCAGCATTGGCTAAGCTGGTGGATGAAGGCAAGTTAAGCTGGGATGACCGCGTAATTGACCATCTTCCTGAATTTAGATTGTACGACCCATACGTTACTCGTGAAATGCGCATACGCGATTTACTTAGTCATCGTAGCGGTTTAGGGCTTGGTCAAGGCGATTTAATGATTTGGCCAAGTACAGATAAATCGGTAGCCGATATTTTATCTGGGCTGAAATATTTAAAACCTACGAGCAGTTTTCGTAGCCAATATGCTTACAACAACCTAATGTTTGTTACCGCTGGTGAAGTTGTTGCGCGTATATCGGGGATGAGCTGGAACGACTACATTGAAAAAAATATTTTACAGCCGCTCAATATGAGCAACTCACGGGCTGGCTTTTCGCGTATCGCTAAAAATAACAAAAACTGGGCAATTGGGCATATCCCAATGGACGGTAAATTACATCCCTTTTTTGTTAATTACCTTGAAGATTTTAGAGGGGCAGGAGCCATTGCATCAAGCGTAAATGATATGAGCCAATGGCTACGTACTCAACTTGCTGGTGGTAAAATGCCTAATGGCGAGCAGCTGTTTAGCGAAAAACAACAAGCACAAATGTGGCACCCACATATTACCTCACTGGCATCTAAAAGTGCTTATGAAGCGTACCATCAGCAATTTAGAGGTTATGGGTTAGGTTGGAGTATAGAAGATTACCATGGCGTTAAGAAGCTGGCACATGGTGGTGGTATTTTAGGTATGGTATCGCAGGTTACTCTTTTGCCAGAGAAAAACGTGGGGATTGTGATATTAAGCAACCAACAAGCGTTTTCTGCGTTATCGGCGGTGACCCATGAGGTACTTGAAGATGTACTAGAGCTTGAAGATAAAGACTGGGTTGAAGATTTAGCTAAAAAGCATTTTGCAGGTAAAGAAAAAGCTTATGCTAACGCGGCTCCATCAGTACCAACAGATATTCAGCCAGCATTACCAGCGATTAATTACACCGGTACGTTGCATGATGATTGGTATGGCGATGTCATTATAGAAGATCTAGCTGGTAAATTACGCATTGATTTTACCCACACAAAGCGCCTTAAAGGTGAACTGGAGCATTACACTGGCAATACCTTTATCGTTAAGTGGGATGAAAAACTATTAGAAGCAGATGCCTTCATTCGTTTTTCTATGAGTGCAGATAACCGCGTAGAATCAGCGAAAATGAATGCAGTTTCAACGCAGGTGACCGATTTTAGCTTTGATTTTAGAAATCTCGACTTAAAAGCTAAATAACCTGAACCTTGGTTATATAGTCGTTTAGTATCAACCAAAGTCGCAAAGCCACCCTCAGGTGGCTTTGTTATACTTGTCAAGCAACTTATCTTTGGAGTTAGCTATGCGCACTGCGATTATTTCTCACCCCCACTGTCGTAAACATAAAATGATTGACGATCATCCAGAGTGCCCTGAGCGTTTGGATGCCATTAACGACCGTTTACTTGCAAGTGGACTGGATGTCGCTATTGAGCAAAAACAAGCGCCTAAGGCCTCGCGTGAGCACTATTTATTAGCGCATAGTGAGCAACACATTAAGCATGTAGAAAGTATGATCCCAATCGAAGGGCTTAGCGATTTGGACGGCGATACCTGGTTGTGCCCCGATTCACTGAAAGCCATTGAGCGTGCAGTAGGAGCTGGGTTACTCGCTGTTGATGAGATTTTAGAGGGTAAATTGGATGCCGCGTTTTGCTCAGTGCGCCCGCCAGGGCATCACGCTAATCGCGACAGCTCTTCTGGTTTTTGTGTGTTTAACAACCTTGCGATTGCGGTTAAATATGCACAAAGCAAAGGGGTGAAACGCATTGCCATTATCGATTTTGATGTGCACCATGGCAATGGCACGCAAGATATTTTTATGGATGATGAAAATGTGTTGCTGTGCTCGTTATTTCAATATCCATTTTATCCAAATACCGCCATTAAAAATAACGCCACACTGGTAAATTCACCTTTGCCTATAGCTAGTGATGGTACTGATTTAAAAGCGCTTTATGAGCAGCAGTGGTTGCCAAAATTAACAGAATTTAAGCCTGAGCTACTTTTTATAAGCGCAGGGTTTGATGCGCACCTTGAAGATGATATGGCCAGTTTAAAGTTTGTTGAAAGTGATTATATATGGCTTACTGAGCAATTAGCGCAATTTAGCCAACAACATGATTGCTTAGGTATTATCTCTTATTTAGAGGGAGGATACTCACTGTCTGCCCTCGGGCGCAGCGCAATTGCACACGTTAAAGCCTTAGTTGATTTCGGCGAGTAACCTAAATGCCTGTTCAGGAGTAACCTGCTCTATTTTACTGAGACAGCATTGTCCTTCTTTTGCTAAATATTCTTTTACCAATTGGGCTAATTGTATTGCACTGAGTGCCTTATGTGCATCACCATTTAAACCTTGATAGCCACTTACCTTATCTAAAATAACCACGTTTTGCTGCTCATTCACGTCCAGAGTATAAATAAAGTCATGTAACTCATCGGCATACTCTAATAGCTCAATCTCATTATTATAAATAATAATTAATGGGTAACTGATGCTCATATATTGTCCTAAATCAAATTGTCATTTACTGAATAATTTATAATCGTGCATTGGTTTAATTTTGGAAGTAGAAGCAATGCCTCACACTAGCCGCTATCAAAAAGTATGCGATGTTTTTACCAATAAGGTGATCGCTTGCACTAAGGATACCTCTTTAATTGAAGCGGTGAAACTAATGCGTGCGCACAATGTTAGCGCTATTTTTGTTAAATATCAGCAGCAAATAGTGGGGGTATGGACTGAAACAGATTGCTTAACGCTTAACTTTTCTGATCAGACACTAAGACAGGTAATGATTGAGAATGTGATGTCGAGCCCAGTATTAAGTGTACCCAGCCAACAATTATTAACCGACACCGCGATGGTATTTAATAAGCACGGGGTTAAGCATTTACTAGTAACCGATGCCAACGATAACCCAAGTGGGGTGATCAGTATTACTGATATTGTGAGTAATCAAGGATTAGAGCATTACCTGCAATTTAGGCCGATAAACGATCAGTATAATAAAAAAATAAGAGTCGTCCCCAGTTCATTAGCAATTAATGACGCGGTTAACTTAATGCGCGAATACGCTGAAAAAGTGATTTTAGTCTTTAATGAAGATGAAAATGTCCATGGCATTATTACCCAACGTGATTTACTAAAGCTCATCACCGAGCAGCATAACCATCTTGTTTGTTGGGATTTAGCGAGCCGTCCTCTTTATAAAATAAGCCCTCAAGACAGCCTTTTTGATGCTTACAGGTTAATGTCTGAAAGTAATATTCGGCATTTAGTGGTAAGCGAAAATAATCAAATTAATGGTGTATTGTCGCTTGAAAACCTAATTAATGAAATTGAAACCGCTTATTGTTGTGAGCTTGAAAAGGTACTTCAGCAGCGTGATATTGCACTGCAGCACTCACAGCGTAATTTATTTTTAGCCAATAAAATTATCGACTCCTCTCTAGATGGCATCATGATCACCGACTCGAATGGGGTGATTATGCAAGTAAATCCTGCATTTACCCATTTAACCGGTTACAAAGAATATGAGGTGATAGGTAAGCGGCCAAATATGTTGAGTTCAGGGCGTCATGATAAAAACTTTTACATAAAAATGTGGGATTCACTGACCAAAACAGGGGTATGGCAGGGGGAAATTCATAATCGTAAAAAATCTGGCGATATTTATATTGAATGGCTCAGTATTATAGAGATAAAAGAGCCAAGTCATAGTGATGTGATTTATGCCGCTATTTTTAGTGACATAACAGAGCGAAAAAGTGCAGAAGAAAAAGTGGTGCAGCTCGCGTATTTTGATGAGCTAACTGGCTTACCTAACCGGCGCTTATTTAACGATAGACTCTCTATGGCACTGGCCGCAGCTCACAGAGATAAACAAATGTTGGCGGTAATGTTTATTGACCTAGACCGTTTTAAAGAGGTAAACGACAGCTTAGGCCATAACGCCGGTGATACCTTATTAAAATTAGTCTCTGAGCGCATTATTAACACTCTTAATGAGGGAGATACACTGGCGCGATTAGGGGGGGATGAGTTTATTGTATTGTGTGAGGTTGAAAACGTAGCAGCTGTTATCAGACTTGCAGAAGGGATTTTAAATCACTTAAATACCCCCTTCAAATTGGAAGGATTTGAAGTGGGTGTTACCGCCTCTATAGGGGCTGCCGTTTATCCCGACGATGGCTTGGACAGTGAAACATTATTAAAGCATGCTGATATTGCCATGTATCGCTCAAAAGATGTAGGGCGTAATTCGTTTCAGTTGTTTCAACCCTCAATGAATGCACGCTCTCTAGAGCGCTTAGCGATGATGAGCCGCTTTCAACATGCACTCGAACATGATGAGTTTGAGCTTTATTTTCAGCCTAAAAAATGTTTAAAAGCAGGGGCGATTATGGGGGCTGAAGCATTACTGCGTTGGCATGACCCTGATTTAGGCACTATTTCACCAGCGCAGTTTATTCCACTCGCTGAAGAGTTAGGTTTAGTTGTACGTCTCGATTTATGGGTTATTAACCAAGCCGGTAAAGAGTTAACTCTTTGGCAAGCAAAAGGAATGAACCCTGGGCGTTTAGCAATTAATGTATCTGCTTGCCACCTAAGCCAAGGTAAGTTGGCTGATAATATTAAGGCCATGCTTACTCACTATCAATTACCAGGAAGTTTACTTGAAATAGAGCTGACAGAAAGTAGCTTTATAGGCTCTTTTTCACAGGCAAAAGAACAATTACAACAGCTTAAAGCGTTAGGTGTACATATCGCGCTTGATGATTTCGGCACCGGGTATTCGGCGTTAAGTTATTTAACCAAATTGCCTTTTAATACGTTAAAAATAGATGACAGCTTTATTGCGAAAATTCCTGATGAATACGGCAATAGCCAAATTGTTGCGGCGATTATAGCCATGGCGACAAGTTTAGGATTGGATGTGGTTGCTGAGGGGGTAGAGCATGCCTCTCAAGAGGCACACTTAGCAACAATAGGCTGCAATATTATTCAGGGTTACCATTATTGCTATCCATTAACACGACAGCAATGGATAGCATTTTATAACCAAGCAGCAAATGGTTATTCTGAGTCTACACTCACTTCATAAGAGGTGAATTTTCGAATATTAATCACACCACTATCAAAAATTAAGTACTGACCTTTTATACCTTGTAAAACGCCGCTAACAACGGGGTTTTTGTCAAAGTTAAATGAGCTAATTTTAGTTGGGTATTCACTGACTGGAAAATCAAGGTTTACTACGTCTTCATCAAGTTGTTCAATGGCGGTTGCGCCAAACAACTCACTCAGCTCTGTAAGCTTTTCGCTTATTTGTGGAATAAGTTCAGCGGCCGCTGCTTTTAAATCAAGCGCGTCGTTTTGCCCTTTAAGCATATTGCGCCAATTGGTTTTATCAGCAATAAACTGTGCCAATGCTACTTCAACTAAGCCCGATTGCAAACGAGTCTGCACTTTAAAAATGGGTAAGGCTTGGGTTGCCCCTTGGTCAATCCAACGGGTAGGGATTTGTGTATGGCGAGTAATGCCCACTTTTAATCCTGAGGTATTTGCTAGGTATACATAATGCGGGATCATGCAATTTGCTTCACCCCACTCTGGCTCGCGACAGGTGCCTTGGTCGTAATGGCAGGTTTCAGGTTTCATGATACACATATCGCAACTGGCAAGTTTGCGCATACATACAAAGCAATGCCCTTGAGAGTAGCTCTTTTTGGTTTTTTTACCACAGTTAGAGCACAAAATTGTGCCACTAAAAGTAAGTGTCAGCTGTTTGCCAATTAAGGCATTTAAATCAACCAGCTGCTCACCTACAGGTAGATGATATTGAACTGGCTCTGTTAAGCTCGACTTTAATTTACGCAGTGTACCTTGCATCTTTTCTTGGCCCCAAAGATGTTAAAAAGGGGAGTTTAACATTTTTAGGCTGTATTGGCTTTTTAAGAACTCTAAATAATTATCATAAGAGAGTGCTTTGGCATATAAGTAGCCTTGGGTACGATCGGCTCTCATGGCTGTAAGTAGTTGATGAACCTCTTGAGTCTCTACGCCCTCAATCGTAATCGTTAGGCCCAGGTTATGCGCCATATCTATGGCTGTTTGTACAATAACCTGATGTGCACGGTTATCAGTTAAATCAAACACGAACGACTTATCTACTTTAAGTTCGCTAAAATGATAGTTAACTAAGTAGCTAAGCGATGAATAACCTGTACCAAAGTCATCTAGCACTACTTTAACGCCTAAAGTGGCAAGTTCATCCACTAAGGTGACTAACGCATCTTGGTTTTCGACAAAAGCAGATTCAGTCAGCTCAAACTTTAATAAATGAGGTGCGACCTGATACTTAATTAAAATATTCTCTACTTTTTCCGTTAAATTGGCGATGGCTAAATTTTTTGCACTTAAATTCACACTAACACTGTGATTTTTGATGCCATCGTTTGCCAGCCTTGCAATGTCTTTACAGGCTTGCTCAATAACCCAAAGGGTTAGCTCATTAATAATACCGGTGTGCTCAGCGAGCATAATCAGCTTTTCTATCGAAATATTTTTAAATTCCGCGTTAGGCCAACGTAATAGTGCTTCAGCGCCATTGACACTGCACTCTTTTAAGCTAATTTGTGGTTGATAATAAAGCGCAAGCTGATCCTCTCTTATGGCTTGCTGTAGCTTTGCAGCAAGCGATACGTCCATTGCTAGGTTATTATTAGCAGATGATGAGCTGACCTTAGTTAGGCTATGTTTAGCATCGTGTAATGCTAAATAGCCTCGTTTTAACCAAAACTCAAAGTCATCACGTTTACCATAACCACTAATGCCAACACTGTAATTAAGTTGTAGGTCTAGACCTTTAATTTGATACGTTTTTGGTAATTTATTTAAGATCTGTTTCAATAACTCTTCAAGTGTATGCTGACTCTGATTTTTAGTGGAAATACAGGCAAATACGCCACTGCCTAAATCAGCAATTTTAGCAGGCTGATTAATGCCACTGTTGAGCTGAGAGAACTCTCGTTCAAAGCTCAATTGGCGTTCTAACTCCTGAGCAACATGTTTAATGAGCTCATACCCTTGCGAAGGGGTAATAATAGTATTTAGAGAATTAAAGTGACGTATTTTCACTAAACATAAAGTGGTAGAGCGCTGTTGTGCTTTGAGTGCCATAAAGGCATATTTTAACTTTGCACTATTGAGTAGCTTGGTTTGCTGAGTATGTGTTGCATGGTACAGCGCTTGCTCACGCTGATAACGAATCCGATCAGCGAGTGCCATTGCCATTAAGACAATTTCACACAAAATGGCAATCAAAAATGCATGGCGTATTGAAAAACTATAGGAAATTACGCCTGTCAGTTCTAAGGGTTGTATCGCAGCGCCAATGATCAGTGGCACCCACGAAAACACGTAAAACTTAGCCCAGCGAAAACCACTTCTTAATTTGTTATAAATTAAAATGAAGCAGACGATATAGAGCGATCCTAAAATCACAAAAAATATCGGTGCTGCTATATTTTCAGGAATAAAAAAACTCAATATAGCAAGCACTAGCATTAGCCTTAATAAGCCGATGCTCAATTTATAACGCCAGCAACCATCTTTGTGATAACGCAAAAACAGTGTGCAAAAAGCAAGGGTAAAAAATGCAATAGCGTAATTCGCTACAATTACTTTTTCGTGAATAAATAACTGCCATTCAAGCGGCCATAAGTAAAAGCCAAACCCAAGCACCGTGCCCATTAATGCAATAGCGCTAATAATGTAGCCAATATAAACCAAATATACGCGGTCTTTAATACCAAAATAAAGCAATAGGTTATACAGTGAAGCCATTAACAGTACGCCAACAAAAATTCCCCAAATGCCCGTTTGAGAGCGCATCAAGTCAACAAATACTGTATGGCGATATAAATGAATTGGGGTTTTACTGATCCCCACGGTATCTATTTTTATAATGAGGCGTTGCGTAGATTGACCATCAAGCTTAAAACGAATATGGGGTACACTGTATTCAAACAGAGTCAGGCGCGGCTCTTTGTCGCCAAGCTTATAAGTATCGAGTAGCTGGTTGTTATTATTAAGTCGGTATATGGTGAGATGATCCGCCATTGGGTTATCAAAGTGCGCCACTACATCTTCTTGTTGGCTACTTTTATTTTCTAAATCAAGGCGTAACCAATAATTTTGCTGTTTAAAGCTCCAAGGAATATCGTTAAATTCTTGCTGTGTAAACTGCGTTTGTGTACTCATTACTTCTGCGAAGTTTTGTGTCTTGGTTTCATCTATGTAATAAGCATGATCGAGGTAAACAGGGGTGATTTTATCTATAGTATAGCGAGAGGGCATCACAAAGTTTGATGACAATGTGCTGATAATAAAAAAAATAAAAATAAGTATCACGACCGCTATCGCATGATAGCGCAAGGTTTTAAAATCCAATATTAATCTGTGCCCTGATTGTTTTTTATAGTGTAGCAGTAAAAAGCGCAGATAATCTGCGCTTATAAAGTTTAATGAGTAAAACTCAATAATTATTGTTCACGAGCAATTGCACGATAGGCTATATCTGTACGGTATTCCATGCCGTCCCAGCTGATTTCATCAACCAGTTTATAGGCACGTTGTTGCGCTTCGGTAACGGTATTACCTAGTGCCGTTGCACATAATACTCTACCACCGGCAGTTACTACGTTATCGCCATCTTGCTTAGTCCCTGCGTGAAAAACTTTTTCGCCTTCAGGGTAGGTTACTTTTAGGCCACTTATTGCATCGCCTTTCGGGTAGTTATCTGGGTAACCTTTGGCAGCTAAAACAACACCTACAGCAGCACGTGAATCAAACTCAATGGTGGTTTTATCAAGTTCTACACGGTTAGCAGCTTCAATTAGTTCAACTAAATCTGATTGTAAGCGAAGCATCATAGGTTGTGTTTCAGGGTCGCCAAAACGACAGTTATATTCAATAACTTTTGGTGTGCCGGTGTCATCTATCATCAAGCCTGCATATAAAAAGCCAGTGTACGGATGGCCTTCATCAGCCATACCTTCTACCGTTGGGTAAATCACTTCATTCATAATGCGTTGATGAATTTCATCGGTGACTACAGGCGCTGGTGAGTATGCACCCATGCCGCCAGTATTAGGGCCTGCATCGCCATTGTAAGCGCGTTTATGGTCTTGGCTGGTTGCAAACGGCAGTACGTTTTTACCATCAACCATTACAATAAACGACGCTTCTTCACCTTCTAAAAACTCTTCGATGACAACACGGCTGCCAGCTTCACCAAAGGCATTACCCGCAAGCATATCGCGAATAGCTTCTTCTGCATCGCGCTCGTCCATAGCTACAATCACGCCTTTACCGGCCGCTAAACCATCAGCTTTTATAACAATCGGTGCGCCTTTCTCTTTTAAGTAGGCAAGCGCGGGGTCGATTTGTTCAAACGTTTGGTAATCAGCCGTTGGAATAGCATGACGTGCTAAAAAGTCTTTAGTGAACGATTTAGACCCTTCAAGCTGCGCTGCACCGGCTGTTGGGCCAAAAATGGCTAAGCCGTGTTCACGAAACTTATCAACAACGCCTAACACCAATGGCACTTCTGGACCAACAATGGTTAGCTCAACATTATTTTGTTGTGCAAAGCTCAGTAGCCCATCAAGGTCTTCAACGTTAATTGCTACGTTCTCAAGTTTTGGCTCAAGGGCTGTGCCGGCATTACCTGGTGCAACATAAACAGTGTTTACTTTTGTATTTTGAGCGGCCTTAAACGCAAGTGCGTGTTCGCGGCCGCCGCTGCCAATGACTAATACATTCATGGCGAATATCCTATTTAAAGCGGTTTTTTAAATTTCAGCGTCATACGGTCGCTTTCACCTATGGCTTTATATTTAGCGGCATCTTGCTCGCCAAGTCTAAGGCTAGGTGGAAGGGTCCATACCCCTTTAGGGTGATCGGCTGTATCAAGAGGGTTTGCATTAATATCGCTTTTTGCTTCAAGTTCAAAACCTGCTTGTTCAGCAAGTGCAATAACCACACTTTGCTTCATATAACCTGATGACTTTTGCATTTCATCGGCTTGCTCTTCGGGTAGGCGATGTTCAACTACACCTAAAGTGCCGCCAGGTTTAAGTGCTGTATAAAAAGACTTAAATGCATTGCTTGCAGCTTCTTTATCTTTACTCATGTACCAGTTATGGACATTACGAAAAGTAAGTACCATATCGGCGCTACTCGCAGGGGCAATATCTAAATGAGTAGAAGGAGCAAACTCAGTAAGTTTAACGTCACTAAAGCGGGCATCTTCAGCGATTTTAGCTTTAAAACCAGCAAGAGAACGTTGGTAGTAACCTACCGATGAATCAGCAGGAAAATGCGCGGCATAATAGGTGCCTTGCTCTTTTAATGCTGGCGCTAAAATTTCACTATACCAACCACCGCCAGGCGCAATTTCTACCACAGTCATTGTTGGTTTAAAGCCAAAAAACTCCAGAGTTTCTACAGGATTGCGGTATTGATCGCGCTCACTGCTGCGCTCGCTTGCTTTAACTGCATTTGTTAATGCTGATTCGTGGCCGTGGTTGTGTGCCAATACCATTGTTGAACTTAATGACAGTGTGGCAACCAGTAGAGATTTTAGTGCAAATTTCATCGTCTAATCCTTCACATTATAATTGTTAGTCATGGTTATAGAATAAGCAGAATACGTGAATTTGATGCAAACAAAAAGAGCTAACTGAAGTAGTTAGCTCTTTAAGCGATTAATGGCGGAAATGGCGCATACCCGTAAACACCATTGCCATACCGGCTTCATCAGCGGCGGCAATTACTTCTTTATCGCGCATTGAACCACCCGGTTGAATAACCGCGGTAATGCCTGCAGCGGCTGCAGCATCAATACCATCACGGAATGGGAAAAATGCATCTGATGCCATTACCGAACCTTTTACTTCAAGGTTTTCATCGGCAGCTTTAATACCGGCGATTTTAGCTGAGTAAACGCGGCTCATTTGGCCTGCGCCTACACCAATAGTCATACCGTCTCGGGCATAAACAATGGCGTTTGATTTTACAAATTTAGCGACTTTCCAGCAGAACAGTAAGTCTTTAAGTTCTTGCTCAGAAGGCTGGCGCTTAGACACGACCGTTAAGTCGCCTTGCGTTACCATACCTAAATCACGGTCTTGAATTAGAACACCGCCATTAACGCGTTTAATATCATGGCCTGTGCCTTTAGCTGAAAACTCACCACACTCTAATAAGCGAACATTTTGCTTAGCCGAGACTATTTGAGCCGCTTCTGCACTTACACTTGGTGCGATAATAACTTCAACAAATTGACGTTCAACAATCGCTTGTGCAGTTTTTGCATCAAGTTCTTGGTTAAAAGCAATAATGCCGCCAAACGCTGATGTTGGGTCAGTTTTAAAAGCACGATCGTATGCTTCTAAGATATTGTCGCCAATTGAAACACCACATGGATTAGCATGTTTTACAATAACACACGCAGGTACATCAAATTCTTTAACACATTCAAGTGCGGCATCGGTATCGGCAATATTGTTAAACGATAATGCTTTACCTTGTAGCTGAGACGCTGTCGCCACAGACGCTTCAGTGATGTCGTTTTCAACATAAAACGCGGCATCTTGATGCGAATTTTCACCGTAACGCATATCTTGCTTTTTAGTGAATTGCATATTGATAGTACGCGGGAACTTAGTATCGATAGCGGCTTCATCTGTGTAATCAGGCACCATTTTACCGAAGTAGTTAGCAATCATACCGTCGTATTGCGCTGTGTGCTCATAGGCGGCAATAGCTAAATCAAAGCGGGTTTTGTAGGTGGTTGAGCCGTTATTATTTTGCATTTCGCTGATAACACGGTCGTAGTCGCTTGCGTTAACAACAATTGTCACATCTTTGTGATTTTTAGCGGCGGCACGCACCATAGTTGGGCCACCAATATCGATGTTTTCAATAGCATCTTCAAGGCTGCAGTTTTCTTGAGCGACAGTGTTCGCAAAGGGGTATAAGTTAACTACAACGATGTCGATAGCAGCAATGTTGTTATCTGTCATTACGTCTTCATCTTGGCCACGACGAGCAAGGATACCGCCATGAATTTTTGGGTGTAGGGTTTTTACGCGACCATCCATGATCTCAGGGTGACCGGTGTGATCTGATACTTCGGTAACTTTGATAGCATTATCAGCAAGTAGTTTACATGTGCCGCCAGTTGAAAGTATTTCAACACCTTGTGCTTCTAGTGCACGGGCAAATTCAACAATACCGGTTTTGTCTGACACACTCAAAAGTGCGCGACGTATAGGACGATGTGTATCCATTGTAGTTTGATTTCCTCAGTTAATGAGCTAGCTTAGAAGCGCGTATTTTAACTGATTCAGACTCAAAAAACGACTTATAACGACCCATAAAGCGTGAGCATTTTGCAATTTCGTTAATAAATTTTGCATATAAAAAAAGCACCCTAAGGTGCTTTCTACTCAAAATACTTTATACCAGTTGTATTGGATTAGTAAGCAATTATAACGACAGATAAATAAGTCAATAACAAGGCAAAAATTTTGCTGTGTAGTTATTCTACATAAAAAAATTTTAACGCAGTTAGGGGCTTATTTAGCTCGTTAGAATGATTACGGTTTCAATATAGCTGGTATCAGTTCATACCGTATTTTTTAAGCTTTTTACGTAAAGTACCACGGTTGATACCTAGTAAAATTGCCGCACGAGTTTGGTTACCACGTGTGTAAGTCATTACTTCTTCAAGCAATGGCGCTTCTAGCTCAGAAAGAACAAGGTCGTAAACGTCTTGCACATCTTGACCGTTAAGCTGCTTTAAGTAGTGGTGAACAGCTTTTTTTACTGCATCACGCAATGGCTGCGGTTTCTCGTGTGACTGAACATGAGGGTTAGTGATAAATGGAGAAGTCACGTTTTGTTCGAACATTATAAAGTCTCTTTCTTTCTTAGTTAGCTGCTAGTGTTTTAAAGTATTGCTCTAATGCGACGACCTGTGCCTCTGAATTGTCGAGCGCATTAAATACTCGCCTAAACTGACCGTCACTGTCATGGGTTTGCAAATACCAAGATACATGTTTGCGAGCGATTCGTGCTCCCATTGGCTCACCGTAAAACATATGGAGGTTAGTTAAATGCTCCATTAAAATACTGCGCACCTCTGCTATAGCAGGTGGCTGCATATGTTCACCAGTTCGCAAATAGTGGTCTATCTCCCTAAATATCCAAGGGCGACCTTGGGCGGCTCGACCAATCATAATGGCATCTGCACCCGTATAGTCCAAAACCTGTTTTGCTTTTTCTGGTGATGTAATATCACCATTAGCAACCACAGGTATCGACACTGAACGTTTTATATCCCTAATAGTGGCGTACTCAGCATCACCTTTATACATACATGCGCGCGTGCGCCCATGTACAGCCAGTGATGCAATGCCATAACGTTCAGCTATTCTTGCAATCTCTACACCATTACGGTTGTCCTGATCCCATCCAGTACGGATTTTAAGTGTCACAGGTATATCAACCGCATTAACGACGGCATCAATAATCTCTTCCACGAGTTCTGGAAACTGTAATAAGGCTGAGCCTGCAAGTTTCTTGTTCACTTTTTTTGCTGGGCACCCCATATTGATATCTATGATCTGTGCACCGTTTGCAACATTGAATTGTGCGGCCTGTGCCATAAGCTCAGGGTCTGCTCCTGCAATTTGCACCGCACGTATACCCGACTCACCAGAATGATCCATTCGGTTCATCGACTTTTCGGTTTTCCAAACCTTCGGATTCGACGACAGCATTTCAGACACAGCAAGGCCAGCGCCTAAACGACGACATAGCTGTCTAAATGGTCTGTCTGTTATGCCCGCCATAGGCGCGACAATGACATTATTCTCAAGTTGGTATGAACCGATACGCACGATATTCAATAGGCCTCTTTTCAAGGGGCGCTAAGTTTACGGCTTTTTGCGCAAAAATCAAAGGCTATAAATTGAACAAAAGTGACTTTTTTTTGCTCTTTTCGTATTGACATTTGATAACCGTATGACGAAGCGGTTTATTTGTGTGAATTTTGAACGGTCGTTGTTTTTATAATAAAAAATCTTTATTTTTTATTATGTAAAAAAATAGTAAAGCCTGTTAAATACAGGCTCTAGATACGACTTTTGAGTTAATACTCTAAATTTTTTAAAAACGCACTATTATGCTTTTTTAATGCCACTGACTCGGGTCCAATCACCTTCAATGGCAATTTCATCGAGTTCAATAAAGGGCGCGTATATGTCAGCAACCGATTGTGCTTGTTCTTCTAAAATGCCAGACATGGCAATTTTACCGCCTGGCTTTAATAATCCTAAAATAACACTATGAAGCTCACGCAGTGGTTGCGCTAAAATATTTGCCACTACAATGTCAGCAGTAAACTCAGGCTGGTTTTCTGGAAGGTAAACTTCAAGCTTGTCAGCAACGCCATTACGATTAGCGTTATCTAGGCTTGCTTCTAGCGCTTGTGGGTCTATATCTATCCCAATCATGCGCTCAGCACCTAATTTAATTGCTGCAATGCCTAATATGCCTGAGCCACAGCCAAAATCGACTACCGTTTTACCAGTTAAGTCTTGGCTTTCAAGCCACTTTAAACACAGCGCGGTGGTGGCGTGTGTGCCAGTTCCAAATGCAAGGCCTGGATCAAGCAGTACATTGACTGCGTCAGGGTCTGGAATATCGCGCCAGCTAGGGCAAATCCAGAGTTTTTCGCCAAATTGAATGGGGTGGAAATTATCCATCCATTCACGTTCCCAGTCTTTGTCTTCGAGTTGCTCAATTTTGTAAACTAAATTGTCTTTTAGTTCATCATGGCGCTTTAATAGCGCAACCACGGCGTTCATATCATGATTAGCTTCGAACAGACCAATTACTGTGGTGTCAGCCCAAAAAACGACAGTGCCAATTTTAGGCTCATAAATAGGGGTGTCTTTTGCATCAATAAAGGTGACTGAAGCACTACCAGCTTCCATTAATAGGTCACTTACTGCATCAGCAGTTGCAGCATTGGCATTGATACGGATTTGGATCCAGGCCATGTTTATTTCCTTGAAATAGAAAAAAGGCCGCTACAGCGGCCTTTTAAGTTAACTCATAATGTAACGCTAGATTATTTAGCGTCTAAAAAGCTTTTCAGTAAATCAGAGCGAGAAGGGTGACGTAATTTACGCAGTGCCTTCGCTTCAATTTGACGAATACGCTCACGTGTTACGTCAAATTGTTTACCTACTTCTTCTAACGTGTGGTCGGTATTCATATCAATACCAAAACGCATACGTAATACTTTCGCTTCACGGGCTGTTAAGCCAGCGAGCACATCGTTAGTTGCGCCACGAAGAGACTCCATTGTTGCCGAATCGATAGGCGAATCAATAGTGGTATCTTCGATGAAGTCGCCTAAGTGCGAATCTTCATCATCACCAATCGGTGTTTCCATTGAAATTGGCTCTTTTGCAATCTTAAGTACCTTGCGGATTTTATCCTCAGGCATCATCATGCGTTCAGCTAATTCTTCTGGATTTGGCTCACGACCCATTTCTTGTAACATTTGACGTGAAATACGGTTCAATTTATTGATCGTTTCAATCATATGTACTGGAATACGGATCGTTCTTGCTTGGTCAGCAATAGAGCGCGTAATTGCTTGGCGGATCCACCACGTAGCATAAGTAGAGAACTTATAACCACGACGGTATTCAAATTTATCAACCGCTTTCATCAGACCTATGTTACCTTCTTGGATTAAATCTAAGAACTGTAAGCCACGGTTGGTGTATTTTTTAGCGATTGAAATTACAAGACGTAAGTTTGCTTCTACCATCTCTTTTTTAGCACGGCGCGCTTTCGCTTCACCAATACTCATGCGACGGTTTATATCTTTAATACGTTCAATGCTTAAGCCAGTGCTTTCTTCCATTGAAGTAAGTTTGCTAATACAACGAAGTATTTCAGGCTTCACTTCTTCAAGTTTAGCTGAATGCTTTTCGTTGGCTGCAATTTCAATATCAAGCCATGCTGTGTCAGTTTCGTTGTTTGCAAAATGCTTAACAAAGGTTTTCTTTGGAAGCTTTGAAACTTGTACTGCATGCTTCATGATAAGACGTTCTTGAACGCGAACTCGGTCCATCATTTCACGCATGTTATTAACCATGCGATCAAATTGTTTAGGCACAAGTTTGAAGGTTCTGAACAACTCACCGATTTCTAAAATAGCGGCTTGAGATTCTGGGTGAGAGCGACCTTTTTTATCGAATGTTTCACGTGCTTTAGTGTATAAATCACGTAAGTTTTCGAAATGGATGCGCGCTTCTTCAGGATCTGGCCCTGTATCTACTTCTTCTTCGTCTTCATCATCGCTGTCATCGTCATCATCATCGCTGTCATCAAGCTGTTTTTCGCTTAATTCAGAACCAATGTTAGTGGCAGCAATCGGTGGTGCTTCGTCTGCATCAGGATCGAAAAAGCCAGAGATAATGTCGCTAAGACGCATCTCTTCTGCTTCAAACTTATCCCACTGTTCAAGTAGGTAAGTGATCGCTTCTGGGTATTCAGCAACCGAAATTTGTACTTGGTTAATGCCTTCTTCAATACGTTTAGCGATAACAATTTCGCCTTCACGGGTAAGAAGCTCAACAGTACCCATTTCACGCATATACATGCGAACAGGGTCAGTTGTACGGCCAATTTCTTTTTCTACAGTAGCAAGGGCTGCAGCGGCAGCTTCCGCTGCGTCTTCGTCTGTCGTGGTTTCTTGCATCATTAATTCATCAGCATCAGGCGCGTTTTCGCTAACCTTGATACCCATGTCATTAATCATGCTAATGATATCTTCTACTTGATCTGAGTCGATAATATCTTGTGGAAGGTGATCATTAACTTCTGCAAAAGTTAAGTAACCTTGCTCTTTACCTTTTTGAATCAGAAGTTTTAATTGTGACTGAGGAGTTGGATCCATAGAGATTGTTTCTTCCACTCTGATAAGTTGATACAACAGGCGCCATCATGGAGTTTGCTCAAAGGCTAACCAGAATAATGTGACGCAGTGAATAGCACAGTATAACAGCCTAAATCAAATCTGACTAGCCGTTAGTCGTTTTTAACGCTGTCATTAGCAAATGACATTCTAGTCGTTCATCGCTATTTAAGCCCTGTGTCTTGTCTTTTATTAATAGGGTCTCTAGTCGATAATTTAAACACTGATCTTCAATAAATTTAAAAGTATTTTGAAAAACAGTCTCTAAACGCTCTTCATTTATTTGATGTTGCCATGTAGCCAACTTAGTTAATGGCTCATAGTCATCAGTGTCTCTAAATGATTCGAGAATTTGTGCAGTGGTAATACCATCTTTTTGTAACGCTTGATGTTGTAGGCGTAATAATAAGCCAATACCCGCTATATTCATTTGTGCTAAATCAGGCAAGTAGGGCACGCTTTTCGCCAAATTAGGATGCTGAATTAAAATACCTATCGCTTGGCGCATGGGGGTAATTTTAAATTTGCGTTCAATTGCTTGCTGTTGTTTTGGCGTTTTTAAGTGATTATTAAGTTGCTCACGGGTGCGACCAATTAATCGGCCTAACTGCTCTAGGATATTTTCTTGATAGAACTCACTTGGGATCTTTTCAATTAATGGCAATGCTGCACTAAGTAGCTTAGCTTTACCGGAATCAAGCGTTAAATCAATCTCTTTACTTAGTTTATTAAACAGCACTTTAGTGAAGTCATCGGCGTTTTCAAGGCGCTGCTCAAAAGCCTCTTTACCTTCTTGTTGTACAAGTGAATCAGGGTCTTCACCATCGGGTAAAAATACAAAATGCAGTGCTTTACCATCGTTTAAGTAAGGAAGTGCATTTTCCAGTGCACGCCACGCAGCATCTTTACCTGCACGGTCACCATCGTAGCAACAAATAACTTTGTCAGTGGTTCTAAATAAAGTGTGCATATGCTCGCTAGTTGTCGCTGTGCCAAGGGCTGCTACGGCATATTCAATACCTTGTTCTGCCAGCGCTACTACGTCCATGTAGCCTTCTACAATCAGTACATGGTCAAGCTTTTTGTGCGCTTGTTTAGCTTCATAAAGCCCATAGAGTTCAAAGCCCTTATGAAATATGCGCGTCTCCGGAGAGTTTAAATATTTAGGCCCTTGATCCGCTTGCATTACTCGCCCACCAAAAGCAATAACGCGACCGCGTTTATCACGAATAGGGAACATTAAGCGATCACGGAAAAAGTCGAACTGTTTACCTGGGGTTTTCTCTGATGCGAGTTTTAGCTCAACTAATTGCTCTTTTTGTTCTTGGTTTCGCCCAAGTTGTTGGCAGAGGCCTTCCCATTCGCTGGGCGCATAACCCATCATAAACTTTTTAACTGTTGCGCCGCTTAAGCCGCGACCTTTTACATAATCTATTACTGTTTCAGAATTACTATGATGTTTTAACTGGTGTTGATAGAAACGCGCTGCATGGAGCATTAAGTCGTAGTCTGAACGTTTTTGTGCTGCGGTGCGCTCTGGGCCATTACTGCTTCCTTGCTCGCGAGGAACATCAAGGTTAAGTAAACTGGCTAGTTCTTCAATTGCATCAACAAACTCGAGTTTGTCATACTCCATAACAAAAGAAATAGCGTTGCCGTTAGCGCCACAGCCAAAGCAATGATAAAACTGTTTATCTTGCGATACAGTAAACGAAGGCGACTTTTCATTATGAAAAGGACAGCAAGCTTGATAGTCTTTGCCCGCTTTTTTCAACCCTACCTTTGAGTCAATCAGGTCGACAATATCGGTTCGTGCCAATAAATCATCGATAAAGTTGCGTGGGATCTTTCCAGCCATTGTTTAAAGTACAGCCCTAAGGTAAATATAAAAGTGTTAAAAGCGAATTATAATACGCAGAGATTGGAACACAAATGCATATTTTTTTGAAGTGCTCTAAACGAAGAAACCGAGCTCAAGGCTCGGTTTACTTCAATCATACTTAATGTATGTGGGAGTGTTAGGCTGTTAATCGTTGCTTAATTAAACCTGAGATTTTGCCCATATCGGCACGACCTTCGGCTTTGCTTTTGATTATACCCATTACTTTACCCATGTCTTGCATACCTGCTGCGTTAGTATCAGCAATAGCCGCGTCAATGAGAGCAATGATTTCTTCTTCACTCAATTGTTGAGGTAAAAAAGCTTCAAGTGCTGTAATTTCATTGGCTTCAATTTCAGCTAAATCATCACGCCCAGCATCTTTATACTGAGTGTAAGAGTCGCGACGTTGTTTAACAAGCTTCACTATAACGGAGGTAATACCTGCGTCGTCTAGTGTTATTTGCTCGTCAATTTCACGTTGCTTGATTGCAGCAAGTACCATACGAATAGGGTTAAGACGCTGTTTGTCTTTGGCTCTCATCGCATCTTTTTGCGCATCTTTTAGCGTTATTAAAAGGCTCATTTATACAAGACCTAATATATTAGTATAATTTAACGCGACGAGCGTTATCACGAGAAAGTTTTTTCATGTGACGTTTTACAGCAGCTGCTTTTTTACGCTTACGCTCAGCTGTTGGTTTTTCATAGTGCTCGCGACGACGAACTTCTGAAAGGATACCTGCTTTTTCACATGAACGCTTGAAGCGACGAAGTGCTACGTCAAACGGTTCGTTCTCTCTTACTTTAATTACTGGCATTAAAAATTCACCTACCTAAATTATGAGCGTTGCTCAAGTTGATCAAACATTGATCAAGTGGTTCAAAAATGGTGCGGCATTGTAATCCGAAGCAACACCACATGTAAAGGATAATATTAACAGAAACCTGACCGCTAAAACAGTGTTAATTTATATGGCGTTGGTACAGCCTATAAAAAACTTGACCAGCTTTTTTCTCTTTTATTAACAACCAGTTACTTGGTGCTTTAAACGAAGTTAATTCTGTTTCTACCTCAACGTATATCAGTGCATCAGAGTCGAGCCATTGATTATTTTCTAATAAATCACAGCATGATTGAGCCAAATTTTTACGAAATGGCGGGTCAATAAAAACTAAATTAAATGCCTCACTGGTGTTTTTACTCTCAAGAAAGGTCAAGGTATTAGTATTGAGTACCTGTGCATTTTGCGCATTCAGCGTGGCAATATTTTGCGTTAGCTGTTTTGCTGCTAACGCATCAAGTTCTATAAATGTGGTGTTTTTAGCAAAGCGAGATAGCGCTTCGAATCCTAAACCACCGGAACCGGCAAAGCAATCGAGAGTGCGCGCATCGCGGGTATCGTGCATTAACCAATTAAATACTGTTTCTTTTATTCTGTCGGTTGTAGGACGCAGGCCTTGGACATCTTTTACTGGCAGTTTACGACCGCGAAATTGGCCGCTAATGATTCTAATAACGCCATCGGCTGATTTATGACTGGTGTTATTTTGTGTGGTTTTTTTTCTCATTTAACTCACTAAAAATTGGTATCTATGATCTAGCTCAGATAATATTGCAATCATATCATGGCGTGTCATTTTTCAACTGCGCTAAAAGTGTTACTATTATGCACCCTCGAGGATAACGTGTGGCTAAAAAGCAATTATTTAGGCTTAAAAGCACGCTATCATTATCGTTAGTTTATCAGATTTTTATAAGTGGTTATTAGCAAGTATGGCAAAAAAAAGTAAATTCATGTCGTGGCTCGGTTTTGGCAAGTCAGATAAAAAACAAGCGGAAGCTGATAAACAACAAGCATTAGCAAACGAGCAGGCAGAAAAAGCCGAACAGGAACGTTTAGCAGCAGAGCAAGCTGAACAACAACGTCTAGCTGCTGAAAAAGCAGAAGCTGAACGTTTAGAGCAAGAGACACAGGCGCAAGCACAACGCGCTGCGGCAGCAGAAAAACAAGCGATTGAACAAGCTAACGCTGAGCTATTAGCTAAACAACAGGCGGATGCAGAGCAGCAAAGACAAGAGCAAGCTAAACGTTTAGCTGAACAAGAAGCGAAAATGTTGTTAGAGCAAGAACGTATCGCGGCTGAACAAGCTGAGAATGAGCGTTTAGAGCAACAGCGCATTGCAGCAGAGCAAGCTGAAAATGAACGTTTAGAGCAACAGCGTATTGCAGCAGAGCAAGCTGAAAATGAGCGCTTAGAACAACAGCGTATTGCAGCAGAGCAAGCTGAGAATGAGCGCTTAGAACAACAGCGTATTGCAGCAGAGCAAGCTGAGAATGAGCGTTTAGAGCAACAGCGTATTGCAGCTGAAGAAGAGGCTGAGCGTCTAGAGCAACAGCGACTGACCGCAGAGCTTGCAGAGGAAGAAGCAAAGAAAGCGGAAAAACCTAAAAAAGAAGGCTTTTTCTCTCGTCTCAAAAAAGGCTTACTTAAAACTCGAGTGAATATTGGCTCTGGTTTTTCGTCAATTTTTAGCGGTAAAAAAATTGACGATGAGTTATTTGAAGAGCTAGAGACTCAGTTACTTACTGCTGATCTCGGTGTTGATACCACCATGAAGCTCATTGATAATTTAACTGATGCAGCCGATCGCAAGCAACTTAAAGATGGTGATGCGCTTTATGAGCTTATGAAACAAGAAATGGCAACTATGCTAAAAACAGCAGAGCAGCCTTTAGAAATACCAGCAGATAAAAAACCTTTTGTTATTTTAATGGTAGGGGTAAACGGCGTAGGTAAAACCACCACCATTGGTAAAATGGCCAAGCAATTCCAAAATCAAGGTAAGTCGGTCATGCTTGCTGCCGGTGATACTTTTAGAGCTGCAGCGGTAGAGCAGCTTCAAGTATGGGGTGAACGCAACAGCATTCCGGTAATAGCTCAACATACAGGTGCTGATAGTGCATCGGTAGTATTTGATGCTTTTCAAGCTGCAAAAGCACGTAATGTCGATGTGTTAATTGCTGATACAGCAGGGCGCTTGCAAAATAAAGATAACTTAATGCAAGAGCTTGAAAAAATAGCTCGTGTAATGAAAAAAGTAGACCCTGATGCACCTCATGAAGTGATGCTGACTATTGATGCTGGTACAGGCCAAAATGCAATTAGCCAAGTAAATTTATTTAATCAATGTGTAGGTTTAACCGGTATCACATTATCAAAGCTTGATGGTACTGCTAAAGGTGGGGTTATTTTTGCCGTTGCCGATAAGTTTAATATTCCTATTCGTTACATTGGCGTAGGTGAAAGTATTGATGATTTGCGTACCTTCAAGAGCGATGACTTTATTGACGCGCTATTTAGTCAAGATGAGGACGACGCTTAATTTACCAAAAGGGAGCCTGCTCCCTTTTTAATTGCGAGGAATACCATTTTATTTTAGAGCCTAAGGCTAACAATAAATTGGCAATAATAAAAAATGATAAATTTTCAGCAAGTAAGTAAAACCTATGCCGGTGGACACCGCGCGCTTGAAAAAGTGAACTTTCATATAAAGCCTGGTGAATTGGCTTTTCTAACTGGCCACAGTGGGGCTGGTAAAAGTACACTATTAAAGCTTATTAGCTTAATGGAACGTCCTTCTGCAGGAAACGTGTTTATTAATGGCGTGGATTTAAATAAATTAAATTCCCGTCAAATTCCGTATGCACGTCGCGACATTGGTATTATTTTTCAAAATCATCGATTATTAGAGCGATACACGGTATTTGATAACGTTGCTTTGCCCTTAATTATTGAAGGTACTCACCACAAGCAAATTGCCAAACGTGTGCATGGAGCGCTTGATAAAGTGGGTTTGTTAGATAAAGTGCGCTGTCACCCTTCTACACTTTCTGGTGGTGAACAACAACGAGTAGGGATTGCACGAGCCATCGTCAATTCGCCACCTATATTGCTAGCCGATGAACCTACCGGTAACTTAGACCCTGAATTATCAATGGAAATATTACGCCTGTTTGAAGACTTTAATAAACATGGCACCACGGTTTTAATTGCCACTCATGATTTGGGCTTAGTGTCACGGATGAAGTACCGCAGTTTAACGCTTCATGATGGACGAATGAGCCAAGATCCACTGGCTGAGGGGGTATTATGAGTTTACTGTTCAAAAGCCGTCAAAATAGTAATGATAAACAAAAAAAGTCAGTATTCTCTGGCGGTTACTTTTTTATTATTAATATTTTTCGCCAAGGTGTGTACAGTCTAGGAGAAATGTGGCGCACGCCATTGGCTTCAATGATGACCATTGCAGTACTCGGTTTGAGTTTAACGTTGCCTGCAACACTATATTTAGTGGTAAAAAATGTGCAGCAAGTGAGTAGTGGTTTTGAGCAAGCCAGCGAAATATCCTTGTTTGTAAAAGAAAATATGAGCGAGCAAGAAACGCAAACCTTAGTTAAACGTTTAGCGCTATATCCCGAAATACAAACTGTGACTTTTATTTCTCGCACTGAGGCTTTGGATGAGTTCAAAGAAATGTCTGGCTTTGGTCAGGCTTTAGAATATTTAGATACCAACCCGTTACCGAATGTAGTTTTAGTCACACCAACACAACGACATAGCCAACCTAATGCAGCTAAGCAATTGCTTAAAAAACTTGAAGCCGAACGCGAAGTTGACTTTGGTAAGCTTGATATTGCTTGGCTTGAGCGCCTAAATGCATTACTAAGTTTGCTAAAAGAGAGTGTAATTACTATTGCGCTATTATTACTTACCTCAGTGACGCTTATTATAGGCAATACAATTCGTTTATCTATTATGGATAAAAAAGAAGAAATACAGGTAATGAAGCTAGTAGGGGCAACCAATACCTTTATACACGCTCCCTTTTTATGGACTGGCATTTGGTATGGCGTGATTGGCGGATTGTTTGCCTTTATTTGTGTAGCATTAATGATGTGGTGGCTATCTGCTGCAGTAAGCAGTGTTGCAGGGGTGTATCAAACCAGTTTTACGCTAATAGGGCTTAGTCTTAATGAGTTTGGCGCGTTGGTATTACTTGCTACTAGTTTAGGTTTTATTGGTTCTTACTTATCGGTTAATCGTTACATCTCAGAAATAGAACCTGATAAGGTTTAGGGCCCTAATATAATTCTTAAAACTGTCATGTTTTAAGTTTAAAATAATAAAAAAGCCAAAGCAAAAAGGTTATTTTTGTTTTGGCTAAATCAATTCATAGGTTATTCAGTCGCCTAGCGTAGACTGACTTAACACTAAAAAAACCACTTGATTTATGATTCAAAAAAGTTTTAAATTCAAGTTAGCACTCTTACTAAAAGAGTGCTAAGATGGTTTCAAATGTTTATCACCGAGGTGAAAAATGAGTAAAGATTTATACGCAATGGCACTTACAGTTGGGCAACAAAGCGCAAGTATGGACGGCTACCTTCAAGCTGTTAGTACTATTCCTATGCTTAAAGTTGAGCAAGAGCAGGAACTTGCAAAAAGACTTCAGGAAGAAGGCGATCTTAGTGCTGCAAAGCAACTCATTATGTCGCATTTGCGCTTTGTAGCGCACATAGCTAAAAGCTACTCGGGTTACGGGTTACCTCAAGCTGATTTAATTCAAGAAGGTAACATCGGACTGATGAAAGCAGTAAAACGTTTTGACCCATCAGTGGGTGTACGTTTGGTTTCATTTGCGGTTCATTGGATTAAAGCCGAAATTCATGAGTTTGTGCTTAAAAACTGGCGTATCGTTAAAGTAGCGACGACCAAAGCACAGCGTAAATTATTTTTTAATTTACGTAAAAATAAAAAGCGTTTAGGTTGGTTTAACCAAGCTGAAGTAAGCACAGTAGCGAGTGAGCTAGGTGTGAGTGAAAAAGAAGTGCGTGAAATGGAGTCGCGTATGAGCGGCCAAGACATGGGCTTTGATTTAACTGGCGACGATAATGATGACGCGCCAACCAGCACTTACTCACCGGTGCAATACTTAACCGATGGTTCTGCTGATTTAGCTGACGACATTGAACAGCAACAATGGCAAGAACAGTCACATACGCGTTTATTTAGCGCTTTGAAAACTCTCGATGAGCGTTCTCAAGATATTGTTAGTGCTCGTTGGCTGTCAGACGATAAAGCAACACTGCAAGAGCTGGCTGAAAAGTATAGCGTATCAGCAGAGCGTGTTCGCCAGCTGGAAAAAACAGCAATGAAAAAATTACAAAGCGCGATGAGTTAATCGTACTTAAAAAACTGACAAAGCCCTGCATGAAAATGTGGGGCTTTTTTATTGTGTGGTTCTACAAGCGCAGCAGCGTAAATACGCTAACCTGTATTTATTGAAATAAGTAACTAATAATATTTATTTCTGTTTCTACTAAGGGGCTCATACTTTAAATACTAAAGTCTATGGTCTGGCTTCTATGTCTTGAACAACATACTGCGGGCAATCTAAAGTAGACCGTTTTCCATTTAAGTATCACAGTAAAAAATTCTTTTCTTATCTCGGAGTACATTTAACTTTTTTATTAAAGCGTGAGTTATCGAGCATTAATCCCTTTACCATGAGCTTGTGCTAGTTGAATATACTTTTTCTCTACCAGTTGTGATACTGGCACCAATTCAAATCCTTGCTCGGTTAATTGCGGCAAAGCGTGGCGTAAAAAATCGATGGTTTCGGGGTAGGGATGCGCTATTGCAATGGCAAACTGATACTTAGTTGCTTTTGATTTTAGTTCTTCTAGCCTAAATTGTAGCTGCTCAGGGGTCGTTATATTATCTAAAAATACATGCCGACCAATATTCTCTACCCCTAAAAAGTTAGCTGCATTCTGTGCTTGGCTTAAGTCGGTTGTTCGGCTATCAAGAAAATACAACTGACGCTTTTTAAGTACTTCCATGGTCCATTTCATTGCTTGGGTTTGCTGAGTGAGCGCAGAGCCCATATGGTTATTAACCCCTTTAACTTGTGGCAAACTAGCCAGCGCATTACCGAGTGTTTGTTGAAGTTGGGCTTTGTCCATATTTAAAGTGAGCGCCCCAGGGCCCAGCTTTTTACCATTTAAAGCTTGCATAGGAACATGCAACAGGAGTTCTTTATTTGACTGACTAGCAAGGGTTGCAAATATTTGAGAGTAGGGAGTATGAGGCAAAATTGAATAAGACAATTGCCCAGGTAAACTCAGGAATTCTAGGTCACGTTGATGATAACCTATGTCATCGATCACTATGGCTATTTGTTTGGCTTTAACAGCACTCGGTATTGCAAATAAGGCTAAAAAAAGCCCAGCTAACACCATTAAATTTATAATTTTCACGTTTTATAATTTTTATTATCTTAAAATAATTTACCACTTTTACTGCATGCTAAGTAGCTGCTTTGCTTTTACTAACTGGATATCGGCTAATTCTTCAGCGTTAAAAACGGTGTTTTGTTCTGATTGTTCATTTTTTATTATAACGGCTTTATTTGTTTGTGAAAGTGTTGTTTGATTAATCGCCACATTTGGGGTTACGCCAATCCCTTCAATGGACTCTCCCAATGGCGTAAAGTAGCGAGCTGTTGTTAGTTTTAAAGCGGTATCACCATCGCCTAATGGAATGAGCGATTGCACTGTTCCTTTACCAAACGACTGACTGCCTACTATTTTTGCACGTAGGTTTTCTTTCAACGCCGCAGCCAGTATTTCTGCTGCCGAGGCTGAGTTTTCATTAATGAGCACAACAATCGGTGCACCTTTTAAAATATCGCCACGTTTAGCGTAAAAGGATTGATTCGAATCATAAAAACGTCCTTTGGTCGTCACGATTAAGCCATCTTGAAGAAACAGATCTGCTACTGCAACTGCACCTTTTAAGGTGCCCCCAGGGTTGTCTCGTAAATCAATAATCAGGCCTTTTAAAGAATGGCCGTAATGGTTTTGCATGGCAGCTATTTGTAAAGCAACCTCATGTAAGGTGTGATTAGAAAAGTTATTAATAGCAATATAGCCACTACCTGAGTCAAGTAGTTGCTTGGTAACACTGGCTAGCTTAATTTGTTTTCTACTAAGATTAAATATTAGCGGTGTTTGATTGTTATTACGGGTAATACTTAGCTGTACTTTGCCGTTAGCACTATCTTTAATTTGCTGTGCGACGATATCAATGGGGCTATTTTCTACATGGCGCTGATTAACGGCGGTAATTATATCGCCTGGGCGAAGGCCAGCTTGTTTTGCTGGTGAATTATTAATTACTTTAACAATTGTAGTGCGCTGTTCAATGCTTTTTACTTCTATACCTAAGCCTGTATAGCGGCCATTAGTATTATCAAATAATGCATTTAGCTCATTTTTATCTAAATACTTAGAGTAAGCGTCGAGCTTAGAATATAAGCGTTCAAATTGAGACGAATTGTATTCAATATATTCACTGTTTTGCAGTGCTAAATCATCAACGTAGTAGGTGTGGATATTAAACAGTATTTCATTTATTTTTTGGCTTTCTAAATCTTTAACCGAGCTTGCATAGGCTGTATTTATAAAGCCAAAAAACACGAATAAAAAAAACAACTGCAAACAAAACCAAAACATTGGTTTTTTTTGAGATACTTTTTTTTGGCAAATGTGTCTGTCTATCATAACTGCCTCTAATAGGATGCAGCTATTTTGATATTAAATACGCCTGCACCATTTTATGGGATTAACAGCACGCCCTTTATGACGTATTTCAAAGTATAGACCAGAATCGGCTTGTCCACCGCTTTGCCCAACTAATGCAACACTTTCACCTTTTCTGACCATATCCCCTACGTCTTTTAGCAAGGTTTGTGCGTGTCCGTATAAGCTCATAAAACCTTGACCATGGTCAAGTACGATTACCCAGCCATAGCCTTTTAACCAGTCGGCAAATACTACTTGGCCATTATCAATGCTATTAACTGAAGTCCCTTCAGATGCAGAAATTAATACACCTTTCCAGTTTATTCCGCCGTGCTTACGTTGACCAAACTGGTGCGCTAATTTCCCTTTGCTTGGCCAGTTCAATTTACCCTTATTGCGATTTAAGCCAAGTAGCTCAATTTTTGTGGTTTTTTCTTCTTCTTCAAGCTCTTTAATGGTAGCAATCAGAGTTTGCTCGTTTTCTTCTAAATAGCTAATGGAATTTTTGGTTTTATTTAATTGCTGTTTTAGATTTTTTAAGCTTGCTTGACGTTCATTTTTGGCATTAAGGAGTGCCGCTTGTCGTCTTTTTTGCTCCTCAAATAAAGTAACCAGTCTCTCTTTTGTTTTCGCAAGCTCAGCTTGGTTTTTCGCAATTTCTAGTTGTAGTGCTTTAAGTTCATCGAGTTGTTTTATACGGGCTTTATTTAAGTAGTTATAGTAGCTAAGTGTTCGTTCAAATTTGGCGGTATCTTCTTGGTTAAGCAGCATTTTTGAATAGTCATCGCCGCCAGCCATGTAAGCACTTTTTAATTGGGCTGCTAAAATACGCTGAAACTGTGTCTGTTGTTTTTCAAGCCGTGCCGCTTTTTGTTGTTGTTCTGTTTGCAGTTGTTGTGCTGTTTTAACTGATTGCTCAGCCATATTAAGTGCTTTAGCATTTTTAGCGATGGCGAGTTCGTGGTTTTTCAGTTTTTGCTGTTGCTTAGCGATTTCTTTTTGTTGTTGTTGAAATTCAGCTTGGCTTTGCTCTAAAGCGACTTGTACCTGTGATAAGTCTTTTTTGGTACGATCCTCATTAGCCACTGCAACGCCAGTGGCTAATGAGTTTAGTACACATATACACGCAATAATGCGGCATGCGCTTTTATTCATAAGTTATTTCAACACCATAATTGGCGAACCTGTCATTTCTGCAGGTTGTTCTAGCCCCATTAAATGCAGCATGGTGGGTGCAACATCGCTCAAGGCTTTACCGGTATGCGCTTGCGCGTCACGTCCTACATAAATAAAGGGTACTGGCTCGCTAGTATGTGCTGTGTGCGCTTGGCCTGTTTTAAGGTTTGCCATTTGCTCAGCATTACCATGATCGGCAGTGATCAGTGCTTCTCCACCATACTCTTTAAGAGCATCAACTACACGACCAATACAGCTATCTACTGCTTCACAAGCTTTCACTGCCGCCTCAAATACACCTGAGTGACCTACCATATCGCCATTAGGGTAGTTACAAATAATGGCATCATATTGACCACTTTTTATGGCTGCAACGAGTTTATCAGTAAGCATTTGCGAATTCATTTCTGGCTGTAAATCATACGTTGCCACTTGAGGGGAGGGGATCAGCTCGCGAGTTTCGCCGTTAAATTCATTTTCGCGTCCGCCACTGAAGAAAAAGGTAACGTGGGCATATTTTTCAGTTTCTGATATACGTAGCTGAGTTTTACCTTGTTTTTCAAACCACTCGCCAAGTACGTTATTAAGTGGTGTCGGGCCAAAAGCCACTGGCGCATCAATATCAGCAGCGTATTCAGTCATCATCACAAAGGCACTAAGCTCAGGCGATTTTTTCTTATTAAAACCGTCAAAACCAGGTTCGACAAAGGCGCGAGTGATTTCACGTGCACGGTCTGCTCTAAAGTTGGCAAATATAATGGTATCACCATCATTTACTTGCACAGGGCTACAGCCTTTAGGAGTAATTGTGCTGGCTGCTACAAATTCGTCATTTTCATCGCGCTCGTAGGCAGCATTGAGTGCGCTTACGCCATTTTCATAATCAAAGTCGCCTTCACCTAGGGTGATTAAATTATACGCTTTTTCAACACGGTTCCAGCGGTTGTCTCTGTCCATGGCGTAATAGCGACCAACTAATGAGGCTAAACGGCCACATTTAAGTTCGCTAAATAAAGCTTCAATTCGCTCAATGGATGCTTTGGCACTTCGTGGTGGTGTATCTCGGCCATCTAAAAAGGCATGAAAGTACACCTCTTTAGCGCCGCGTTTTGCAGCCAGTTGTATACTGGCAACAATATGGTCTTCGTGGCTATGCACGCCACCTGGACTTAGCAGTCCCATAATATGAACGGCTTTGTTGGCATGAACGGCTTTATCAATGTTTTCAACCAGTGCGGGGGTTGAGTCAAATTCGCCATCATCAATGGCTTTAGTGATGCGGGTAAAGTCTTGATAAACAATACGACCGGCACCTAAGTTAACATGACCAACCTCAGAATTACCCATTTGACCATCAGGAAGACCCACATCTAAACCCGATGCTGAAATTAATGTATGAGGGCGCGTTGCCCAAAGCTCATCTAACACAGGGGTATTAGCAGCTAAAATGGCATTGCTTTGCTCATCTTCTCTGTATCCCCAGCCATCTAAAATCATTAATACCAGTGGTTTTTTATGTTCTGTCATAGTCACTCCTATTAGGGTCTGTTGACCTTTGCGGATTAAAATTTGTTCAAACTAGGGGCGGTTTAATCGCGGCGCGAGGTTTGTAACCTAGTGGGCTAAGTCAAAACCGAGCAAAGCTTCCGCGTCCTGCTCACGCCCCTTACCTACATCCATGTAGGCAACAAAGAGTAAATCGCCCCTAGGCAGAACCCTTCGGGCAGCACCTGTTTGGCATTGATGCTGCGTTATCGCCTATTTATGGGGAATAACCACACCACATAGGCTCTGCCTTGCCTAAATACCAAACAGGCTGCTGCAAATTTAACCTTGAAAGATCAACAGACCCTAGCGTTGCTAAAATACACGCTAACATTAATGCCAACATGCCAACATGCCAAGCCTAAGCATACCGTGTTTTATAGCTAGGATCAGCAATGAAAAGAAGATATTAAAAATTTTCAATGAGCTTCCTCTCTCAATTGAATATTTTAAAGGGTTAGGTTATTTTTCAGTTAAAAAGAGCGCTACATTGTGGCTTTCAGGCGTGCTTAAACTCGCATTTTTAGCTGATTTGGGTATACTTGCGCGGCTAATCCCTATTTTATTCAAGTATTGAATAGGCTTGTGGGGTAAGTTAAGCCTCTGTGTAGGTAAAATTCAGAGTAGCCTAACAGTACTCTAAATTGATTTACTGATGAGTGACTGCTCATTATGTAAGTACAATAAATATGAATTAAATATCTAAAACACCCTGTTTTAGCATGTAACTTTATAGTGGAAGTCGAATGGATCAATATATTGAATTTGTCTCAAATCATCCAATTCTAAGCCTAGCTTGGGTTGCGATTGCGTTTCTTATTGTTAGTGGCGCAATAAAAAGTAAATTTTCAGCAATTCGTCAGATCAATCCTCAGCAGTTAACGTTACTTATTAACCGCGAAGACGGTCAGGTTGTTGATATGCGTGGGCAAAAAGAGTTTAAAACCGGCCATATTGCCGGTGCTGTGCATTTAAACCCTGAAAAAGCCAAAGAATCTGATTTTTCAACCCTTGAAAAGTACAAGAGCAAACCCATTATAGTGGTATGTGCTGCAGGTATGACTGCCTCAGGCGTTGCAACGGCAATGCATAAAGCAGGATTTGAACAGGTTTCTGTTTTGTCTGGCGGTATGGGTGCGTGGCAATCAGCAAGCTTGCCAACAACAACCGGTCGCTAATACGCCTTAGCTAAACCGATTAAGGATTATATTATGAGTAACGTTGTTTTATACACCAAAGGATATTGTCCTTTTTGTCATCGCGCATTAGCGTTGTTAGACAGCAAAAGTGTAAAATACACAAATATTGATATTGGCGTACAGCCAGAGCTTCGCGATGAAATGATCGCCAAAGCCGGTGGCGCAAGCACGGTTCCACAAATTTTTATTAACGATGAACACATCGGTGGCTGTGACGATATGATGGCACTAGAAGCACAAGGTAACCTTGATGCTAAGCTGAGTGCTTAATTTAATTAATTATAATAAATAACAGGTTAGGAATAACAATGAACGAACAAAATCAAAACGCAGCAGCAGAAGCTGATGCAGGCGCACAGTTTACTATTCAACGTATTTACACTAAAGATGTGTCGTTTGAAACGCCAAATTCACCCGCTATTTTTCAAAAAGAGTGGGCTCCAGAAGTAAAATTAGATTTAGATACACGCTCTAATAAGCTTGATGAAGGTGTTTACGAAGTTGTTTTAGCGTTAACTGTGACGGCATCTATCGGTGAAGAAACTGCGTTTTTATGTGAAATTCAACAAGCAGGTATTTTTACTATTGCTGATGTTGAAGAAATGCAATTAGCACATATGCTAGGTGCATTCTGCCCTAACGTGTTATTCCCGTATGCACGTGAAGCGGTATCGAACTTAGTAAACCGTGGTACGTTCCCACAGCTTAACCTTGCACCTGTTAACTTTGATGCATTATTTGCACAATACATGCAGCAACGCACAGCGCAAGCTGAGCAGGCTTCAGCAGACGCATAATTTATGAATACAGCAACATCAGCTGTTACTGTTTTAGGGGCGGGGTCTTATGGCACCGCCCTTGCTATTTGTTTAGCCCGAAATGGTCACAATGTGACTTTATGGGGGCGCAATAGCCAAGACGTTGCGACGCTTGCAGCTGAGCGAAAAAATCAACGTTACTTACCTGATATTCCTTTTCCTGACACCTTAACCCTTGAAGCCGATTTGCAGCAAGCAACAGCAGCTAGCGATATTGTACTGGTTGTTGTGCCAAGCCACGCATTTGCCGACACGCTAAAGCAAATTAAACCGGCTTTGCGGCCAAATGCAAAAATAGCCTGGGCTACTAAAGGGCTTGAGCCAGATACTGGGCGCTTATTGCAAGAAGTGGCAGTGCAAGAACTCGGTGAAGAAGTACCATTAGCGGTGCTTTCTGGGCCAACCTTTGCAAAAGAAATGGCGATGGGTTCACCGACTGCTATTTCGGTGTCATCAACTTCATCAGCATTTGCGAAACAAATTGCCGATCTACTCCATTGCGGCCGCTCGTTTCGGGTGTACAACAATGATGACTTTATTGGCATACAGCTTGGTGGTGCGGTTAAAAACGTAATTGCTATTGGTGCAGGGATTTCTGATGGTGTTGGCTTTGGTGCAAATGCACGTACCGCGCTAATTACCCGTGGTTTAGCGGAGTTATCGCGTTTGGGTTGTGCACTGGGTGCAAAACCAGAAACCTTTATGGGTATGGCTGGTTTAGGCGATTTAATTTTAACCTGTACCGATAACCAATCGCGCAATCGCCGTTTTGGTTTAGCGTTAGGTAAAGGTGAAAGTGTTGATGATGCGATTGCATCAATTGGCCAAGTCGTTGAAGGCTTTAGAAACACCAAAGAAGTGTATTTACTCGCGCAGCGTGCGGGTGTTGAAATGCCAATCACTGAGCAAATATACAAAGTACTTTATGAAAATAAAGACATGAAAGCAGCTGCTATGGCCTTATTAGGTCGTGAACAGAAATCAGAATAAAACGAACTGCTAGGTTTTAGGTAACAGGTATTTTTGTTTACCTAAAACCTAAAACCTAAAACCTAAAACCTAAAACCTAAAACCTAAAACCTTACTGAGCGTTTGGAAAACCAAGCTGGCGCCAAGATTCATACACAAACACAGCTACTGCATTAGACAGATTCATACTGCGACTATCGGCTTGCATAGGTATACGCACGCGTTGCTCGTTTGGCAGTGCTTGAATCATGTCATCAGGTAAGCCTCGGGTTTCTGGGCCGAATACTAAGCAATCACCCGCTTCATACTGTGCTTGGTGATGAAATTGGCTACCTTTAGTGGTGCAAGCATACACCTTTTTAGGTTGGCACTTTTCTAAGTAAGCATCAAATGAGGCATGGCGTTGTACATGGCTAAATTCGTGATAGTCAAGTCCAGCGCGTTTTACACGTTTGTCATCCCACTCAAACCCTAACGGTTCAATTAAATGCAATGAATAGCCAGTATTGGCACATAAACGAATGATATTCCCGGTGTTAGGTGGAATTTCAGGTTGGTATAAAACAATATCCAGCACAATAAGCCCTATAAAATCTTTAATTTGACTGACTCAGTATACACGAACAATGAATAAAAAATGATATACTACAAACATTAAATACATCTTACACTTGGACAGATACGTGCATAATCGCAGTTATGAATTTTGGGTCAAAGCTTCAAGCATAGTGACCATGGTCATGGTGAGCCTAATGATTGCGACCAAAGCATGGGCTTGGCTGGCGTCGGGTTCGGCGTCGATGCTTGGCTCACTCACTGATTCATTAATGGATATTACCGCGACGCTAATGAGCTTTTTAGTTTTATCGTATGCACTGCGTCCTGCGGATGATGACCACCGGTTTGGTCACGGTAAAGCGGAGGCGCTTGCAGGGTTAGGCCAAGCTGCATTTATTGCGGGCTCGGGCTGTTTATTAATGTTTCACGGTATCGAGCGATTAATAAACCCAGTAGAGCTTTCGCACTCATTATTAGGTGTATGGGTGAGTATTTTTGCCATTGCTTGTACTTTGGTAATTGTATTTGTGCAAAATAAAGTCGTGAAGCACACAGAATCAATCGCTATAAAAGCCGACTCCGTTCACTACAAGGGCGATTTAATTTTAAATACGGCGGTATTGCTTGCTATTTTACTCGCCTATTATGGCGTACTGTATGCCGATCCATTGTTTGCTATCGGTGTGGCAGGTTATTTATTGTATAACAGTTGGGATATAGCAACCGAAAGTGCCTCGCATTTAATGGACAAAGAGCTACCCGATGAAGAAAAGCAAAGTATTTTTGAAATAGCGCGTAACCATAATGATGTTTATGGCGTTCACGGTATTCGCACTCGACAGGGCGGTAAAGTTAAGTTTATTCAACTGCATTTAGAGCTTGATGACAATTTACCGCTTATTCGTGCCCATAAAGTGGCAGATGAAGTGGAGCTGATGATCACTCAGCAATTTGAATCTGAAGTTGATATTTTGATTCACCTAGATCCGCTGTCGCTTAGTAGTTAACCTATTGAATCACAAAATTTATAAAGGCTTGTTAGCAATGGTTGGCGAATTTCGTCCCGCTCAAAAAACAGCTCGTGCTTAGCCCCTTTAAACTGCTTTATTAGGGTGTTTTTATGTCGGCTTGCAAGCTTATGCTGAGCTTGGTTATCAACCACTTCGTCATTTTCTGCGCTGGCTATAAATAACGGGGTTGTTATGGATAGTTTATCGAGCGCTTTAATAAATGAAAAAACAGTATGCAGCCAGCCATAGGTAACACCGCCTAATTGTAATAGTGGCGTTTGCTGATAAGTTGCCCTAAATTGATCATAGCGTATTTGGCTACTGGTTAAAGTGTTAAGCGCAAACTCTTCAGGTGTATAATCGCTTTGTCCTAACGCATAACACCCTGAGAACCCTAATAATGACGCACTGGCAGCGATAAACTGTGCTACGGGTTTTGGTATTCCTTTGGTATGAATATCAAACATGGGCGCAGATAAAAACGCCCCACTAAAGTCATGTGAGTAACGTGCTAAGTAATCAAACGCAATAGCGCCGCCCATTGAATGGCTAAGCAGTAGTTTTTTACCTTGCCAATGCTGCTTTACCACCTCAAGATTGAATTGATTGAGATCGTGACTGTAATCTTCAAATTGTTTGACATAGCCTTTATGGGGGTTTTTTAATAACCGATAAGAGCGCCCTTGGCCTTGGTGATCAACAATAAAAACAGCAAAATTATTACAATAAAGCTCCCAAAGCAGCTCTTTGTATTTATCGAGCCCTTCAATGCGCCCAGAACTAATAACAATGGCAGTGTGAGCCTGTTTAGGCTTAGCGTAAGCATAAAATAATTTACCGGCAGCCGTGCTTAAATAGGCTTTTTTGAGTGTATTAGTATAAAACTCATTAATGGCAGGCAGGTTATTTTCAAGCTCGCTTTCATTGCTATAAAACATGGTCTCTCTTTTGTATTGGTAAGCTTATCTCAACGCATAACCCGCCAGCGACCTTATTTGATAAAGCTAAATTTCCGCCGTGGGCAATCACCGCATTTTTTGCAATGGCTAAACCCAGCCCAGTGCCGCCGCTGACTCGGTCGCGGGCATCTGATTGCCTAAAAAACGGTTCACATAGTTTATCAAGTTGCGCTGCGGGAACGCCAGGGCCGTCATCACATATTTGTATAGTGATGATATCACTGTGTTTTAAGGTGATGCTAATAGTATGTTGTGCGTATTTAATTGCATTACGTAAAATATTTTCTAGAGCACTGGCAATCAGCATTTCGTCGCACTCTATATTTACCTCAGCATCACCTTGAATATGCAGCGTTTTATTGTGCTGTTTTGCTTCAAACTGAGCATCGTTAATCACATGGTCAACAATCACTTGCAGCGACTGTGTTTGCAGTGATAAAGGTTGGCTATTGGCTTCTAAGCGCGATACCTGCAATACATCGGCTATCATTTTATCAAGTTGATTTGCTTCTTTTTCAATACGCAATAAATACGATTGGCTGGCCTCACTCGCTTGCATTTGCGCCAGCCCTGTGGCCATTTTTAAGCGTGTTAGTGGGGAGCGCAATTCATGGGATATATCGGCAAGTAAACGCTTTTGAGCGCTAAGTAGTTGCTCTAATTGAACAGCCATACGGTTAAAATCGCGTCCTAAAACTCCAAGCTCATCTTTTCGTTGACTATTTATTGCTGCGCGCGCACTTAAATCGCCATTTGAGAGCCTAGTTGCGGCTTGTTTTAAGCTATTTATAGGGGCAATTAAGTTACGACTAAATAAAAAGCTTAATGTAAGTGAGGCGATAATGGCGATAGAAATTTTTAACCAAACTGGCAACAATCTTAAGCGAATAAAGAGCGGTCGCTGTTGATTTATATCGATTTCATATAACGCAAATTCGCCTTCAGGTACTCGAATGCGCACAGGGCCAAAAGCTTGGTAATATTCAGTAAAAATAATTTGAGGTGGCATGCCTTCACTAAAGTTCAGTAAGCTAAAATCAATATTATTCTCAACTTTTTTACTGATCAAAAACTCATCACTACTTAGTGAATTTAAATAAAGTAACTTGCGCTTACTCAAACGCGGGTGAGTAATAATGTCATGAATAGATCGCTTGTGTTTATGTGCACTACGTTCGATACCTCGAGCCAAGTGTTCTAGATTTTTTTGCATGGGCCCTTTTAGGGGGTCATGGCTAATAGCATTGATCAGCGAAATATTACTTAAGAAAAATAGCGCAGTAAAAGTGCCAATGATCGTTAGCCAAAACCAAGCAAAGACTTTAAAAAACAAATAATGTCGAGGGTGTCTTAACCAGCTAAAACGCGTTAATTTACTCTCCTTGGATAAAGACATAACCCGTCCCTCGAATAGTTTTAATTTTTTCCCCCGCGATATGCTCGGCTATTTTTTTACGAATATTACTCACATGCATATCAATAGAGCGATCAAATGACGCTAAACGCCGTCCTAGTACCTCTTCGCTTATTTGCTCTTTGCTTATAACATCAGGGGCGTGTTTTACTAATAAAGCCAATATTTCGTATTCGGTACCCGTAAGCGTGAGTGTGGTGTTATTTACACTGGCTTCACGCGTGGCAAAGTTAATAGTAATACCGTTTAAAGAGAGCTTTTTATTATTGTTATTGCTTACACTATTAATGTGTTCAATACGGCGAGTAATAGCTTTAACGCGGGCAAGGAGTTCGCGGTGGTTAAACGGTTTTGGAATATAGTCATCAGCGCCGAGCTCTAAACCAAAAATACGGTCAAAGTCTTCACCTTTAGCGGTCAACATAATCACCGGCGTTAATTTACTTTGCCTGAGTTGTTTGAGTACTTCAAAGCCATCTATAGAGGGCAACATAACATCAAGTAATATAAGCGCGTAATTGTTTTGTAAAGCAAGCTCTAAGCCTTGTTGGCCATCATGTGCGGTTTGTATGCTAAAGCCTTGTGCGCTCAAATACTCGCTTAATAGCTCACATAAACCGGTGTCATCATCAATCATTAATAGTTTCATACATTAAGCCTTACGCGCTGTTTTATGGTTTTATTTTACGCGTTTAATGTACTAAAAGTTAGTCTTTACATAACCTTTACACTGCTTTGCGTTACTTTGCATTGAGCCGGTTATAGTGAACACACTGGCTAGCAGCCAACAACCAACTCAATATTAAGGTGATGATTATGACTAAGATAAACACGCTATCAAAATTAGTACTTATATGTGGCTTAACAGCAGCAACGCTCAGTGCGGGCAGCGCACTTGCAAAAGGTGATGGCCATAAACAAGGGCACTCTCAAGCACGCTTTTTACTCTCTGAGCGAGCTGCAGATAAACTGGCGCTTACTGAAGATCAACAAACACAACTAAAAGCGATTTTTACAGCGCAAAAAACGCAAATTAAAGCACTAAGAAGCCAAAATAAAGACGCGCGTAAGGCACAGCGCCAAGCTTATAAAGCGCAGATGGATGCGTTATTGTCAGCGCCAAACTTTGACGAAAATGCAGCGAAAGAGTTATTAACCGCACGCCAAGATAAGAAGCAGCAATTGGGATTAATTAAATTGAAAACCCAGCATCAAGTAATGCAACTGCTTAACGCTGAGCAAAAAGAAAAGTTAGCTAAAATACAGCAGCGCCGCAGGTAATAGGGCGAGGTGCGAGGGGCGAGGTGCGAGGGGCGAGGTCCGCAACCCGAAGCCCGCTGATCGAAACTCGTCGCCCGAAGCCCCGCCTTGTATCTACAGAATATTTTGAACCACAGAGGGAGCAGAGGCGCTTTGCGCTCCACAGAGAGAAGATCATTTATTGTCACTTTCTCTGTGTGCTCTGCACCTCTGTGGTAGATAAATGACCTAAAACCTAATACTGACGCGGGGTAAACCCGCTGCTACAGGTATAAAAAACCTTGCTATGTTAACTGCAAGGTTTTTAAATTTCTCGAACCTCGAACCTCGAACCTCGAACCTCGAACCTCGAACCTCGAACCTCGAACCTCGAACCTTTAAAAATCACTTAAAAAAGTCATCTTCGTTTTTTGCCATCATTGCTTCAATATCTTCAATCATGTCTTGGCTGAACTCATCTGCAGATGTAATCGGCGCTGAAATTTTATTATTTTCAAACGACCATTCACCTAAATCAATAAGTTGGCAACGTTTTGAACAAAAAGGGCGATTCGGACTTTGTTCTGACCATTCTACTTTTGCTTTACAGGTTGGGCAGTTAACCACTGTTGGCATAATTTACTCTCACATTAATATAGGCTTTGCGACTCAATTTATAATAAACAGCTAAGCTTTCTATTTAAAAACTAGTGACACGATTAACCTCAGCAAGTGAGGTCACACCCTCTGCGGCTTTACGAATACCCGATAAACGCAAATTGTTATATCCTGCTTTAAGTGATACCTCAGCAATTTCTAATGAGTTACCGCCGCGCATTATAATTTGGGCAATTTCAGGCGTAATTTTCATTACTTCGTAAATACCAACACGGCCTTTATAGCCATCGGTACAGCTTTCACAGCCTTTCGGTGCGTATAAAATCATGTCCTGTATTTGTTGTTCATTAAAGCCTTGGCGAATAAGCTCTTCACGGGGTAAAGGCTCTGGTACTTTACATTTAGAGCACAATCGGCGCGCTAAGCGCTGGGCTATAATTAAACTAATTGAACTGGCTACATTATACGCGGGTACACCCATATTTAACAAACGGGTAATGGTTTCTGGCGCGGAGTTAGTGTGAAGCGTTGATAGCACCAAGTGACCGGTTTGCGCCGCTTTAATTGATATTTCAGCGGTTTCTAAATCACGTATTTCACCCACCATGACAACATCGGGATCTTGACGTAAGAACGCCCGTAAAGCATTAGCAAAGGTCATGTCGGCTTTAATATTTATTTGTACTTGGTTAACCCCTTCGAGGTTAATTTCTACTGGATCTTCGGCGGTACTAATATTTCGTTCCGGCTGATTAAGTATATTTAAACCCGTATACAAGGATACGGTTTTACCCGAGCCGGTTGGGCCGGTAACCAAAATCATTCCTTGCGGTTGCTCAAGTGCATCGAGGTATAGTTTTTTCTGCTCGGGTTCATAGCCTAATACATCAATACCTAGCATGGCACTGGATGAATCAAGAATACGCATTACAATTTTTTCGCCCCACAAAGTTGGCATGGTACTAACACGAAAATCAATGCTTTTACGCTCTGTTACCTTAAGCTTAATACGGCCATCTTGTGGTTTACGTTTTTCAGCGATATCAAGGCGCGACATAACCTTTATACGCGCCGAAAGCTTGGTTGCTAAACTATTCGGTGGACTAGCTACCTCATGTAAAATACCATCAATACGAAAGCGAATACGGTATTTGTGCTCATAGGGTTCAAAGTGAAGATCGGAAGCACCTTTTTTTATTGCATCCATTAAAATTTTATTAATGTAGACAATAATAGGGGCATCGTCTTTGTCATCATCTTTAGGGGTGTTATCTCTTTGAGGCTCAGAGTCTAGTTCAGCAAACTCTTTAAATTCATCTTCACTTAAATTTAAGCTACCTGTGGCATCCAGTAGTTGCTCAATTTTATGGTCGAGCTGTAGGTAGTCAACCACCACCACTTCGCATGATAAACCGGTGCTAAATTCAAAGTTTTCAAAAGCGCCGTAATCGGTAGGATCAGAGGCAGCAATGTATACTTTTCTGCCTTTTTGTACCAAAGGTAAAATATGGTGCTTGCGGATCAGCTTTTCTTTAACCAGCTCGGCAGATATTTGTGCAACATTAAAATCTTTTAAATCAAAAAAAGGCACTCTAAACAAATCAATACATTGCTGCGCTAAATCTTGGCTGTCTATTTTGCCACATTTAGAAATAAGCTCAGCAGTTGACGCAAACTCTTGTTGTTTTGCTTTTACGGTATCGGTATCAACCCGGCCGAGGGTAATAAATTTTCTTAATAACGGTGAGTTAATATTCATTGCGCACCTGATTTAATCCTTCATTTGTCAGCAATTTAGCAGAAAAAAGAAAGGAATACATTAATCGTACCAATGCAGCAGGTATTTTTACTGATAAAAAATGCGCTGTTGCATGGTTTACTATCTAGCATTTAGCTTATCTAGTTATATTGTAGACTTAGCTTGCTGTAAATAATACTTATGCAGCTCAAGTAAGTCTTGTTTTACATCGTTTAAGTTACGGTTATTATTTAAAATATCATCTGCTTTATGTTGTTTTTGCTCACGAGACATTTGTGCGTCAATAATTTGTTTTGCTTGTTCAGTGCTAATATTGTCACGTTTTGTAGTGCGGGTAATTTGTATTTCTACCGGTACGTCAATTAGCAAGGTACGATTACAGTAGCTATCAAGCTCATTTTCAAATAACAACGGCGCAACTAACACCACGTAGTCGCTTTGCGCGTTTTTTAAATCAGTGATCAGTTTAGTGCGTATTAAAGGATGTAGCAGCGCATTCAACCATGCTTTTTGCTCAGTGTTACTAAAAATACGCGCTCTTAGTTCGCTTCGGTTTAATGCGCCATGTTCATTGAGTATGTCAGTACCAAAATGCTTAACAATAGCATTAAACCCTTCAGTGCCAGGCTCAACTACTTGGCGGGCAATAATATCAGCATCAACAATAGTAATGCCTAGCTCTGCCAACATATCGCTAACTGCGGTTTTACCACAGCCAATGCCGCCGGTTAGTCCCAGCACCCAATTTTTAGTATGATGGTGTGTATTATTCATAGTTAGTAGCCAATAAAATTAAAATAGCTGTTTTGTAGTTGTGACCCCCACAGCATAGTGATCCAACCGGCTATTGCTAAATAAGGACCAAAAGGAATCGGTGTTGCTTTGTCTTTACCTTTAATGCTCAGCAGGGCAATGCCAATTACTGCACCAACCACGCTGGAGAGCAAAATAATAGTCAATAACGATTGCCAGCCCAGCAATGCGCCAAACACCGCCAGTAATTTAAAGTCGCCATAGCCCATGCCTTCTTTACCGGTTATTAATTTAAACAACCAAAACACGCTCCATAAACTTAAGTAGCCACATGATGCGCCTATAATGGCATTGTTAGGGGCAATGGTATAACCCATAACTGAGGCGATTAACGCTAACCATAAAAGTGGCAAAGTAAGCTGGTCCGGCAGTAGCATGTGATCAATATCAATAAAAGTCAGTGCTACCAACGCCCAAGTAACTACAATGTACAATAAAGCCTGCTCTGTTGCGCCAAAGGTGTAGGCAACCACTAAACTTAAAATAGAGGTAATGGCTTCAACGAGAGGGTAACGAACTGATATTGGGTTGTTACAGGTTGCGCATTTACCTTTTAAAAATAACCAACTAATAATGGGAATATTTTGCCATGGCTTAATGGCTACTTTGCACTTTGGGCAACATGAGTTGGGTTTAACTAAGTTAAACGTGTCAGTAGTGTGTTCAGTGGCCTGTTTAGCTTTTGGGCTGGTTAGTTCATCGGCTAATAATAAGCGGCATTCAGCTTGCCATTCTTTTTGCATCATTAGCGGCAAGCGATAAATCACCACATTTAAAAAGCTACCAATACATAAACTCACTAGGCCAATCGTGGTTAAGTAAAACCATAAGTGGTTTTGCATCGTGGCGGTGATATCAATAAAAAGACTTTGCATTTATTTTACCTAAAACTAAATTCTGTGTTGATAATACAGTGGTTTTACATAAGTGCAAAATTAGGTTCGAGGTTCGAGGTTCGAGGTTCGAGGTTCTAGGTTCGAGGTTCAAGGTTCAAGGTTCAAGGTTCAAGGTTCAAGGTTCAAGGTTCAAGGTTCAAGGTTTAAGGTTCAAGGTTCAAGGTTCAAGGTTCAAGGTTCAAGGTTCAAGGTTCAAGGTTCAAGGTTCAAGGTTCAAGGTTCGAGGTTCGAGGTGTTAGGTTTGAGGTGTTAGGTTTGAGGTTCGGGCAACGGGCGACGAGTTGCGGGGAACCACCGCGTTTTAATTGTTCTGTAGGCGGGGCTTTATGCCGCGCACTTTAGTTGCGGGCAACGGGCTTCGGGCAACGGGCTTCGGGTAACGGGCCTAGAAACTCGAAGCTCGAAGCTCGAAGCTAAATAACTGAACCTAGTTGGAATATTGGTAAGTACATGGCCACAATTAATCCGCCAACTAATACGCCGAGCACTGCCATTATTAACGGCTCAAGTAAGCTCGATAGGCCATCCACCGCATCATCTACTTCTTGCTCGTAGATAGTGGCTACTTTTGCCAGCATACCATCAAGCGATCCTGACTCTTCACCAATGGCGACCATTTGTACCACCATATCAGGGAATATTTTAGAGTTGCGCATTGCCCAGTTCATTTGATTGCCTGAGCTTACCTCGGCTTTTATTTCTAAAATAGCATAACGGTAAACTGCATTACCTGATGCACCTGCAGCAGAATCAAGCGCATCTACTAGCGGTACACCCGCAGCAAAAGTGGTCGATAAAGTACGTGCATAACGCGCTACCGCTGCTTTATTTAAAATCATACCAACAACAGGGAGTTTAAGTATGGCGCGGTCAGTGGCATCACGCAGCTTTAAACTTCTTAAATGGGCTTCTTTAAATAGATAACCAAAGGCAACCACTGCAATGAGCGCTATCCACCAGTTTGCTTGCATAAATTCAGAAATAGCGATTACAAATAGGGTAAAAGCAGGCAGTTCAGCGCCAAAGCCAGCAAATATTTCTTGAAACTGTGGCACCACAAAAATCAGTAATATGGAGGTTACAATCAGCGCAACTACTAATATAGCAATCGGGTAAAACATGGCTTTTTTAATTTTTGATTTAAGCGCTTCTGATTTTTCTTTATATAGCGCAACGCGGTCGAATATTTTATCCAGTGCGCCAGATTGCTCGCCTGATGCCACCAAGTCGCAATATAAATCATCAAAATAGCGAGGGTGCTTTCTCAGCGCAATTGATAGCGGTTGACCTGCTTTAACCTCATCACCAATGGTACCCATTAACTTACTCACACTTTTATTGGTGGAGCCTGAGCCTATCATTTCAATCGATTGAATTAGCGGTACACCCGCCATCAGCATAGTAGCTATTTGCCTAGTAACTAAGGCTATATCTTTTGGGGTAATTTTTTGTACGCTTTGAATACCAAACAAAGGTTTGGCTTTTCGTTTAACTTTTGAGGGCGTTATGCCTTGCTTACGAAGTTGGGCTTTAACTAGAGCAATGCTTGCACCAGTCATTTCACCTTCAAGGCGTTTCCCGCGAGCACTTACGCCTACCCATTCAAAGGTATCAAATCCTTTTTTGTCCGGTTGTTTTGCCATTATAAATCCTCGAAGTAAGTAAGCTTACAATTTTCAAAAGATAATTGCCCGTTAGACCAAAAATTAGGACCGTGTGGTTTAGGATCTAAACAGTTGTAGCTCAGTATAACTAATGCCGCGTAAAGTAAAGATGCTGTAAATGTAATAATCTGTGCTATTTTTTTATGTGTATTGCTTTTTCTTTCAGCTAAATTATAACCTAAATATCCAAGTAAAATCCCAACTAAAACAAATAAAAAGGTCTGCGGAATTGGCATGACTATCACGCCACTGACTAGTGAGTAAATCAGTAAGCTTACAAGTGAAGTAAAACAGGTTAAAAACTCATTGTTATCTTTGTTTTTTTTAATGAAGGTTAGTGATTGAGTAATTAATTTATATGTAAACCAAACCAAAATTGATAAAACAATTACTCCCCAATTATTTAGTATTTGAAGGATACTGTTATGAGGGTGGCCAAAATCGAAAACTTCAGATTTATATCCTCCAGGGCCATTACCAATAAGTAGTGTTTTAAGGTGTATATTCTTGATGACTTCTAGCCATAGCTCGTACCTTTTTGAACTACCAGTTCTTATTGTAAATTCGGCTGAGTGGTAAAAGCTAAGATAAAAATAATGAAGTGAAAATAATAAAATAGTAGCCAATAGACAAAAGAGTATCTCTTTTACCATACTTCTATTTATGAAATAGCAGTAAATTAATGTTGTCACCAATATTGCTATTGAAGCTCCTCGGGCACTACTGAAAAGTAACAAAAAGAAATTTAAAGTCAGAGTGACTTTTGCAACTCGATGTAAATTTGGGTGTGAAAGAAAATAGATAACAAAAGGTATGCTTAGGACTTGAAATTGATTAAAAAAGCGAATGTTATAAAAACCGTATAAAACACCATCAGGGAATGGGGCTTCACTTGATAGAATAAAAAAAGAATAATTAAGTAATGAATAAGAGACTAGAAATACGTTAGATAACAATATCGTATAAAATAAAATAGAGCTATGATCTTTTATTTTATACCCTAAAATAATAAGACTTATTAGCATTGTAGTATGAAGATAGAGCAAGCTTGAATATAATATATTTTTGCTTAAATAAGTACTTATTAAACCAAGTAGTAGAACTGAAATTAATATTAGCTTTGTTTTTTTTTCTAACTTGATTAAATGAAAATAAAGTAAGGTGCATAAAATTAGAAGTAGTGATTGGAAAATTCTTTTTTCATTAAATAAGCCAAAAAAATACTCATCAATAAATGGAATTAAACAAAAAATCAAAAATGCAGAGAAAATTATTGTATGGGGTGTTTTTTTTATCATGTTGATAAATTGAGGAGCTCCTTCTAAGATCTCCTCTTTTTGACTAAAAACTAATTAGCTTTTACGGCAGTTTTGTGGCACATATTTGTTTAATGTCGCGGCACTTATTTCGCACTTCCAGCTGACACTTCCATTAGTTGCTGTAGGTGTGAATTTAAGGTTTCCTCCATTTAAAGTCGAGTTAGATGTTCCTCTAATTTCTGTGGTAATAACACCTGCAGCCCCAACTGTTACTGATTCTACATAAGTAGAAGATATATTAGTTGCAGTAGGATCCAATCCTACTTTTGAATTACTGTTACATGCGGCAAGTGTTGTGTCTCCCGTTGTAATTGCGCATTCACTAACTGCTGTTTTAGCAGAGCCAGCAAAAGTAACAACTTCACTCATTTTCGCACGAGTTGTATAATCTTGATAAGCAGGCAAAGCTACCGCAGCAAGAATACCGATGATTGCTACTACAATCATTAATTCAATTAGGGTAAAACCCTTTTGACTTTGTTGTGTCATTGTTTGCATGTTTCCTCTCCTAAAGGATAATGTTGTGGTAAGCCAAACGGATATAAGTTTTTAAAATGTAACTTATGTTGTTCACTTAACCTGTTACTACAAAAATAAAATCATTTTGCCAAATTTAGTGCTGTGTTTAAGCGGTAAAATATTGGCCGCGAAGACACTCACTTTATGACGGTTATTCGTTAATTTGTCCCTTACTCGAGCATAAATCTAACTATTAAAAGTTAGTTATAGCCCGCGTAAGTTACAAGCTAATTATAAAAATAAACCCTGTCGCTTATTTTTACTCTGTCCCTTATAAATGCCTTTACACTTTTTATAACTAATTAAGTATTTAAAACTAGTCAATATGAACGAGTCTAACACTGTTTATTGCGCTTTTGTATGTAAAAACTTTATAAAAAACGCATTAATTTAATAACTTGTTACAAATAGTCCTTTTGGATTATTTAATGCCCTTTTTTAAAAGCTGTCAATCAATTAGCGTAAGAAACTATAAATAAATTTTAAATTATTTACTCAAATCGCATCGATAAATCGATTGATTGTAAATTTTTTGTAAGCGCCCCACTTGAGATAAAGTCGACCCCTGCTTGCGAGTAGGCTTTTAGTGTTTCTAGGGTCATATTGCCCGACACTTCTAACTTAGCGCGCTTATTTGTAATGGTAACCGCTTGGCGTATTTGCTCTGGGTTAAAATTATCTAACATTATAATGTCGGCGCCTGCGTTAATGGCTTGCTCTAGCTCATCAAACGATTCAACCTCAACCTCTATAGGTTTATCGGCATGATTTAGCTTAGCTTGAGTAACCGCGTTATTAATACCTCCACAGGCTGCTATGTGGTTTTCTTTAATTAAAAACGCATCAAACAAACCAATTCGGTGGTTTGCACCGCCGCCACATTTAACTGCATACTTTTGTAGCGCTCTAAGTCCTGGAATAGTTTTACGGGTATCGAGCAGTTGCGTGCTAGTGCCACTTAACTCTTTTACATAGTGCGCAGTGGTGGTGGCTGTGCCAGAAAGCGTTTGTACAAAGTTAAGTGCGGTGCGCTCGGCTGTTAAAATAGCGCGAGCAGAACCGGATGCGGTAAATAGGGTACTATTGGCACTGACAAAGTCGCCATCGTTCACGCATATATTTACAACCACGCTTGGGTCGACTTGTTTGAACACTTCAATGATTAGGTCTTTACCACAAAAGATGCAGTCTTCACGGGTGATCACTTTCGCATGGGCTTGCTCTGCTTGAGGAATAAGCTGCGCGGTAATATCGCCTTGTTCAGCGCTTTGGTAATTTAGATCTTCATCAAGTGCTAAGGTAACAAGTTGACTAATTAGGGTATGCGAAATAGACATGAAAAAGCTCATAATAGATAATAAATTAACTAAATTTTACTCTGTTTAATTACTAAATAGAAGCAGCTAACAACTAAACTAATCAGCCAGCGCTTAATTTACACGTTAATCATATTTTATCGTTTAGTATTACGCTATCTTTATAGGGTTAAATCTATTAGCATCTTGATATACATCAATTTTGGTTGATTAACCTGAGCGCTGCGAGCTACGGGTAACGGGATGCGGGCAGCGGGTTTATAAAATAAAGGTTCTAGGTTTAGGCAGAGATTAAGCCAAGCACGGTGTTTGTGTTGAGTGTAGGCGGGGCTTTACGCCGCGCACATGTAGCAGCGGATTTATTCCGCGTCGGTATTAGGTTCTAGGCTCGCCGCTCGCCGCCCGTCGCCCTTTTTAGGTTTTAGGCAGAGATTAAGCCAAGCACGGTGTTTGGGTTAAGAGCTACATAAGTTTTAAATAAATAGTATGAAAATAGATTCTTTAGGCGTTATAAATAATATTAGCCAGCGGGCGTGTAGCCACTTTGATGAGCGACCTGCTCAGTGCGATATTTCGCTGTTGGTTATTCATAATATTTCATTGCCCGCAGGGCAGTTTAACACTCCGTACGTTGATGATTTATTTATGGGGTGTATTGATTGTAATGCGCACCCTAGCTTTAGTGACCTAGAGGGGCTTAAGGTGTCAGCGCATTGTTTTATTAAGCGCTGCGGCGAAGTTACACAGTATGTGCCTTTTGAAAAACGTGCATGGCATGCGGGGCGCTCCTGCTTTGCTGGGCAACAAAATTGTAATGATTTTAGTATAGGTATAGAGCTTGAAGGCACAGATACAATTAACTATACCGATGCGCAATATCAAAGTTTAGCTGCATTGGCGCAGGCTATTATGCAGCGCTATCAAAAAATAACAGCCAGTAATATAGTCGGGCATTGCGATATAGCCCCTGGGCGAAAAACCGACCCTGGAGCGAGTTTTAACTGGCGTAAGTTTTTTAACCTAATTAAATAACTAAGAGTAACAACATGATTTTGGTTTCAATAATAATAGCACTGATACTTGAGCGTTTAGGTGCTCGCTCTGCGCATTGGCAAATGAGTTATTACGCTAATGGCTACTTAACTCGCAGTGTTAATTTATTAACGAATAAAGGTTTATTTGGCACGGCTACCGGGTTTTTGATTTGGTTATTACTGCCAGTGATTGCCGTAGGGTGTGTGTATTTTTTATCTGACTTCGCATTGTGGCAACTTGTTTTTAATGTGGTGGTGTTACTCGTTTGTTTTGGTTGTGCTAAGCAACGCGCTTTGTATAAGTCGTATTTAAATGCACTGACCCGAGGGGATCAAACCGCTGCGTCTTTGTATGCTTTGCAATTAGGGCAAAAACGCACCCAAGAGCAACAAGGCGGCGAAACCGTTGGGCAAACGCTGGCTTGGGTTAATTTCCGGTTTTATTGCGCGGTTATATTTTGGTTTGTAATATTGGGTGTGGCTGGTGCTGTTTTTTATGCATTAGTACGTACCTTTGCTGACTTAGTCAGTGATAACCGCGATGAAGTGATTGCCAAACACTTTAAGCTTATTCACCGTTTGTTGTTTTGGTTAGACTGGTTACCAGCGCGTATTACTAGTTTTGGTTATTTAGTGATTGGTAACTTTAATAAAGGGACTAGCTGTTGGCTGCATTACGTGTTTGACTTTTCAAGCCCTAATCGCAAGGTGGTTACTTATACGGCGCTAGCGGCTGAACAAGTTGAAGAGCGCTACTATGGTTGCACCTTTGAAGCCACCTGTATGATCAAACTGGTTAAGCGAAATGTACTTTTTTACTTAGTGTTAATTGCCTTGATGACTTTATTTGGTGGTTTAAGTTAAAGACTAGGGGTTAGGTTTTAGGTAGAAATTAAGCCAAGCACCGTGTTTAGCTTGGTGTTGGCGGGCTGCGCGAGCAACGGGGGGCGGGCTAAAACCTCTTTACCCCCATCCTCTCTTTGTGTAATAGTTTTTAAGTAATTTATTTACCACAGAGAATGCAGAGCACACAGAGAAAGTGACAATGAAAGTTTTCCTCTGTGGTTCAAAAAATAAATATATTTGGTGTTAGGTTTTAGGTTCTAGGCAGAGATTAAGCTAAGCATAGTGTTGGGTTAATCGTAGGCGGGGCTTTATGCCGCGCACTTTACTTTTTTGTGACGGGCTTCGAGTTGCGGGCTTAAAACCTTTAACCTTTAACCTTTAACCTAAACATGCGCGAGGTAAACTCCCGCCTTGTATCTCTCAGTAATAGATGATTAGCTATCATTTATTACATCGGGTGCTAGTGAGCTTGTATTCCCGCCCAGTACTCGATACTGAGATGTAGATTAAGCCCTAGCGTCCAATTCTCAACAAACTGAATGGTATCCAAGCACACTTAAATTAAGTTGATGCTGTATGTACAAGGGGAGTAAGTAGAGATGATGTTTATCGGTTTTGATATTAGCAAAGATAAAGTGGATTTATGCTGGCTGAGAGACCCAGCTACCAACAAAAAGAAAACGAAAGTATTTAAAAACAACCAGCTATCTTTCAAAGATATTGAGCAGTGGCTTTTAAGTACAACCCAAGCTGTAGCTGAGAAAGTCGTTATCACGGTAGAGCCAACGGGTGTTTACCATGAACCGCTAATGTACTTTTTATACCAGCAAGGATTCAATATTGTGCTCGCTAACCCAGGTAAAGCAAAGAAATATGCCGAGGCTCTAAATATTGTTCATAAAACAGATAAGTCAGATGCGATAATGCTTGCAAGCTATGGTTATGCAAAGCATTCAATTGTTAACTATTGGCAACCTGAAGCAAAAGAAATTAGAGAGCTTAAGGCATTACTGCGCCGACTTGATGCATTAGAATCCAGCAAGCAAAGGGAGCATAATCGATTAGAAGCAAGTGAGTTTAATGCGGCGTCGGAGCGAGTTATTCAATCATTAAAAGAAACGATTAATTTTTTTGATGATGAGATAAAAAAACTTAAATTAGATATCGATAATCACATAGACAGCTTCCCTAATTTAAAAAAAGATAGAGCGTTACTAGAAACAATCCCTGGTATTGGGCCCGTTATGTCTCGAGAGCTCACGTATATATTCGCAGCTAAAAAATTTAACCAAGCTAAGCAGGCAGCAGCTTACTGTGGCTTAATACCGAAGTTGCATGAGTCAGGGAAAATGAAGGGCCGTACAACTTTAAGTAAGCTAGGGCCCTCGAGAATACGAAGTAAGCTTTATATGGCAGCAGTAGTCGCTGGGCAGTGGAATTATCAAATAAAACAGCAAAAAATAAGATTGATGAATCATGGCAAAACATCGATGCAAATCATTGGTGCCAATATGCGTAAACTCATTCATATATGTTTTGGCGTAGTAAAGAATCAAGAAGCGTTTAAGCTCCAAGAAAGTTAAATACGACCTTGAAGCTTAAAATGAGAGATGGTATCTACAATGTAAAAACATGTTTGCAAATTACTCTACATTTTATCCTATTGCGAACCCCGAACCCCGAACCCCGAACCCCGAACCCCGAAAATTAAAAACCAGCTGGTCTGACCATTTGTTTTTCATCTTATTAACCTTTCTTTACCCTCTGTGATCTGTGTATTATTTGAACTTTGTTTAAATTACGTTACGCTGGCCTTAGGGCTTTAAAACTGCTGTAAATTGACAGTAATTACGGTTTTTGATAACGTATGGCAAAATTTGGTATGACCAATTTACCTTTTGGTCAGGTCATTCAGTTAAAAGCCTTATTTAATGGGCTGTTAGCATTTATACAACGCGGACGTTGATTGATGTCTTTAAAAATTAAAGCGGCAAAATTATCTGATGTTATTTTACAACAACTTGAGAACATGATTCTTGAGGGGTCGTTAGCACCAGGAGAAAAGTTACCACCGGAGCGTGAACTCGCTAAGCAATTTGAAGTGTCGCGTCCGTCGTTGCGTGAAGCCATTCAAAAGCTTGAGGCAAAAGGGCTCGTAACCCGTCGTCAAGGTGGTGGAACGTATGTAAAAAATCAATTGGAAGAGGGGCTGACTGATCCGTTGTTTGATTTGATCAGTAAACACCCCGAATCGCAATTTGATTTATTAGAGTTTCGTCATGCGCTAGAGGGAATTGCGGCTTATTACGCAGCACTTCGCGGAACAAGTAACGATTTTGCAAAAGTAAAACAGAGCTTTGATCAGATTGCATTAGCTAAAGATGAATTAAAGCAAAAAGCCAAAGCGATTAATGACTTTCATTTTTGCATTGCTGAGGCGTCTCATAACGTAGTGTTACTGCATTTAGTAAGAGGGATGCAAAGCTTACTTGAGCAGAATGTTTTACAAAATTTAACAGTGTTACTTAAAAAGTCAGATATAAGCAGCCAATTAGCCGAGCATAGACGCTTATTAATGGATGCAGTGATTGACGGTAATCCTGAACAAGCTCGCTTAGCAAGTAATGCGCATTTAGCCTATATTGAAGAAGCATTGCTTGAAGCGGGTAAAGAGCACTCGCGAATTGAACGTAGTTTAAGACGCACCAAACAAAATTAAGCAAGTACATTCACTTTTAACTTGAGTTAACAGTGAAGTATTCAATACATAAAATTAGTATTTTAAACATAAGGAAACCTCCATATGTCTGAAGTCAATAAAATTGACGTAGACGCGCTAGAAACACAAGAGTGGTTACAAGCTCTTGAATCAGTTGTGCGCGAAGAAGGTGTTGAACGAGCTCAGTTTTTACTTGAGCAAGTGTTAGAGCAAGCCCGCTTAGACGGTGTTGATATGCCAACTGGCATTAACACAAACTACGTTAATACGATCCCGGTTGATCAAGAACCTGCCTACCCTGGTGATGTAAATCTTGAGCGCCGTATTCGTTCAATTATTCGTTGGAACGCGATTATGATTGTATTGCGTGCATCGAAAAAAGATCTCGACTTAGGCGGCCATATGGCGTCTTACCAATCGTCTGCTGCATTTTATGAAGTATGTTTTAACCATTTCTTTAAAGCGCCAAATGATGTTGATGGTGGTGATTTAGTTTATTACCAAGGTCATATTTCTCCGGGTATTTATGCGCGTGCATTTGTTGAAGGGCGTTTAAGTGCCGAACAGCTTGATAATTTCCGTCAGGAAGTAGATGGTAAAGGCTTACCTTCTTACCCTCACCCTAAATTAATGCCAGAGTTTTGGCAGTTCCCAACGGTATCTATGGGCTTAGGTCCAATTTCTTCAATTTATCAAGCGCGTTTCTTAAAATACTTAGATGGCCGTGGCTTAAAAGACACTAAAAACCAACGTGTATATGCGTTTTTAGGTGACGGTGAAATGGATGAGCCAGAATCACGTGGTGCTATTTCTTTTGCTGCCCGTGAAAAGCTAGATAACCTATGTTACTTAGTTAACTGTAATTTACAGCGCCTAGACGGCCCAGTAATGGGTAACGGTAAAATCATTCAAGAGCTAGAAGGGCTATTTAAAGGCGCTGGCTGGAATGTTATTAAACTTGTTTGGGGTAGCGGTTGGGATATTCTGCTTGCTAAAGACACCACAGGTAAATTACTACAGTTAATGAACGAAACTGTTGATGGTGATTACCAAACATATAAAGCAAAAGATGGCGCGTACGTACGTGAACATTTCTTTGGTCGTTACCCAGAAACAGCGGCACTTGTTGCTGATATGACGGATGACGAAATTTTTGCGCTTAAGCGTGGTGGTCACGAATCTTCAAAACTTTATGCCGCATTTAAAAAGGCAGAAGAGACGAAAGGTCGTCCAACAGTGATCCTTGCTAAAACAGTAAAAGGTTACGGCATGGGTGAAGCAGCTGAAGGTAAAAACATTGCGCACCAAGTTAAGAAAATGGATATGTCGCATGTGGCTCACTTACGCTCTCGTTTAGGCTTAGATGATTTAGTATCTGAAGAGCAATTGAAAGAGCTACCATACTTAGAGCTTGAAAAAGATTCTCCAGAGTACAAGTATCTTCATGCGCGTCGTGAGGCTCTACAAGGTTACACGCCAACACGTATCGCTAAGTTCTCTGAAAAGTTACAGTTGCCAGAAGTTGACGCATTCAAGCCGTTACTTGAAGAGCAAAAACGTGATATTTCAACCACTATGGGCTTTGTACGTGCACTTAATATCTTATTAAAAGATAAAGGTATTGGTAAAAATATTGTGCCAATTATTGCCGATGAAGCACGTACTTTTGGTATGGAAGGTTTATTCCGTCAAATCGGTATTTACAACCCACATGGCCAAAATTACACCCCTCAAGACCGTGATATCGTTTCTTACTATAAAGAAGCAACCTCAGGGCAGGTATTACAAGAAGGGATTAACGAGCTAGGTGCAATGTCGTCATGGGTTGCTGCTGCAACATCTTACAGTACCAACGACTTACCGATGATCCCATTCTACATTTACTACTCTATGTTTGGTTTCCAACGTGTTGGTGACATGGCATGGATGGCAGGGGATCAACAAGCACGTGGTTTCTTATTAGGTGCTACAGCGGGTCGTACAACGCTAAATGGTGAAGGCTTACAGCATGAAGATGGCCACAGCCACATTCTTGCAAACACGGTACCTAACTGTATTTCTTACGATCCTACTTATGCATTTGAAGTAGCGGTTATCGTGCAAGACGGTATTCGTCGTATGTACGGTGAAGAGCAAGAAAACATTTACTACTATCTAACGCTAATGAACGAAAACTACCATCAGCCAGCAATGCCAGAAGGCGCTGAAGAAGGTATTCGTAAAGGTATTTACAAGCTTGAAAGCTACGAAGGCAAAAAAGCCAACGTACAGCTATTAAGCTCAGGTACTATCATGACTGAAGTGCGTAAAGCGGCAGCAATTTTAAGTGAAGACTATGGTGTTGCATCTGATGTTTACTCTGTAACTTCATTTAATGAACTTACCCGTGATGGACAAGATGTTGAGCGTTTCAACATGCTTAACCCAGAAAGCGAGCAAAAAACAGCTTACATTACAAGCGTATTAAACGATTCAGTCACTGTTGCTGCAACGGATTACATGAAAAACTACGCAGAGCAAGTACGTTCATTTATCCCAAGCAGTAACTACAAAGTATTGGGTACAGATGGTTACGGTCGTTCTGACAGCCGTGAAAACCTACGTCGTCACTTTGAAGTTAACGCAAGCTACGTGGTAGTTGCGACATTATCTGAACTTGCTAAACGTGGTGAAGTTGAAAAGTCAGTGGTTGTTGAAGCAATTAAAAAGTTCAACATCGACACTAACAAACTTAATCCACTGTACGCATAAGAGGTTTGCAATGAGTATTGAAATTAAAGTACCTGATATCGGTGGCGATGAAGTAGAAGTAACCGAAATACTAGTGAGCGTTGGCGATAAAGTTGAAGTTGACCAATCACTATTAAGTGTTGAAGGCGATAAAGCTGCGATGGAAGTACCTGCTGAACAAGCCGGTACGGTAAAAGAAGTTAAAGTAAATGTGGGCGATACAGTAACCACAGGCACTTTAGTGTTCATCTTTGAAGGTGAAGCGCAAGATTCTGCTACTGACTCTAAAGAAGCTGAAAAAACCGATGAAGTAGCACCGGCTGCGTCATCGGGCTCGTCAACCAAAGAAGTCACAGTGCCAGATATTGGTGATGACGAAGTTGAAGTGACTGAAGTGATGGTTGCGGTTGGCGATAGCGTAGAAGAAGAGCAATCTATCTTAAACGTTGAAGGCGACAAAGCGGCAATGGAAGTACCAGCCCCCTTTGCCGGTACAGTAAAAGAAATTAAAGTAAATACTGGTGACAAAGTGAAAACGGGTTCATTAGTATTTGTTTTTGAAGTGGCGGGTGGTGATAACCAAAGCGCCCCTGCAGCTGATTCAAAAGCACAAGAGAAGCCAGCTGAACAAGCATCAGCATCAAGCACAAAAGAAGTTAGCGTGCCTGATATTGGTGATGACGAAGTTGAAGTAACCGAAGTCATGGTTGCGGTTGGCGATAGCGTAGAAGAAGAGCAATCTATCTTAAACGTTGAAGGCGATAAAGCCGCCATGGAAGTACCAGCACCATTTGCAGGTACTGTAAAAGAAATTAAAGTGGCAACAGGCGATAAAGTTAAAACGGGTTCCCTGATTTTTGTATTTGAAGTAGCAGGTAGTGCACCAGCTGCAGCACCTACAGAAAAATCAGCACCTAAAGCAGAATCTAAGTCGGCAACTCAGGCTGAGTCAAAACCAGCGGCATCATCTGCTAAAGCAAGCTCTGAAAGCTTTGAAAACAACAGCGCTTATGCACATGCATCGCCAGTGGTTCGCCGTTTAGCACGTGAGTTTGGTATTAACCTTGCCAACGTTAAAGGCACGGGCCGTAAAAACCGTGTTGTTAAAGAAGACGTGCAAAACTATGTTAAGCAACTGGTTAAGCAAGTTGAGTCTGGTCAAGTACCAGCAGCTAAAGGTAATGCTGGTGGCGGTGAGCTTGGTTTAATTCCATGGCCAAAAGTTGATTTTGCTAAGTTTGGTGAAATAGAAGAGAAAAAACTTTCTCGTATTCAAAAGCTGTCAGGTAAAAACCTACATCGTAACTGGGTGCAAATCCCACATGTTACTCAGTTTGATGAAGCGGATATCACGAGTCTTGAGCAATTCCGTAAAGAGCAAAATGCCCTTAACGAGAAGAAAAAGCTAGGTGTTAAAATTACGCCACTCGTGTTTGTAATGAAAGCAGCAGCTAAAGCGCTTGCTGAGTTCCCTACATTTAACTCATCGCTTTCTGAGGATGGCGAAAGCTTAATCCTTAAAAAGTACATTAACATTGGTGTAGCGGTTGATACGCCTAATGGCTTGGTTGTACCAGTGTTTAAAGATGTTGATAAAAAAGGCATTATTGAACTATCTCGTGAACTAATGGAAGTATCTGTTAAAGCGCGTGATGGCAAGTTAAGTTCATCAGATATGCAAGGTGGTTGTTTTACTATTTCAAGCCTAGGTGGCATTGGCGGTACGGCATTTACGCCGATTGTGAATGCGCCTGAGGTGGCAATTTTAGGTGTGTCAAAATCTGAAATGAAGCCTAAGTGGAATGGTAAAGAGTTTGAGCCTAAGCTAATGGTTCCACTTTCAATGTCTTACGACCATAGAGTGATTGACGGTGCACTTGCTGCACGCTTTACTGTTACTCTTGCAAGTTACATGAGTGATATACGCCAGTTAGTGATGTGATCACTACAGAGTGAGTAAAATCAAATCCCAGCCAGTTGTTTTTAGCTGGGATTTTTATCATTTGCAATGATACAATATTTGCACAAATGCCCTTTTCTGCCTTGCAGAAACATGGCAGTTAAATTTTGGGGCTGTGTCCCGTTCAAACAATAAAGGTAATAGCATGAGCAACGAATTAAAAACTCAAGTTGTTGTACTAGGCGGTGGTCCTGGTGGTTACTCTGCGGCTTTTCGCGCTGCTGACTTGGGCTTAGAAGTTACATTAGTAGAATCTCGCGAGACATTAGGCGGTGTATGTCTTAATGTTGGTTGTATTCCTTCTAAAGCACTTTTACACGTAGCTAAAGTGATTGATGATGCTGCAGAAATGTCATCTCACGGCGTTACTTTTGGCGCACCAAAAATTGACTTAGATGAAGTTCGTTCTTGGAAAGACTCTGTTGTTGGCCAGCTTACAGGTGGCTTAGACGGCATGGCTAAAATGCGTAAAGTAAAAGTTGTATCTGGTTACGGTAAATTTACTGGTAGCAACACTTTAGATGTTGAAGGCGCTGACGGTAAAACAACCATTACCTTTGATAACGCAATTATTGCTGCGGGTTCTAAACCTGTAAACTTACCTTTCATCCCTGAGGATGATCGCGTTATTGATTCAACGGGCGCGCTAGAGCTTAAAGATGTTCCTGAAAAGCTACTTGTTTTAGGTGGTGGTATTATCGGTCTTGAAATGGGTACGGTTTACCGTGCACTAGGTTCTGCAATTGATGTTGTAGAATTTGCAGACCAACTTGTTCCTGCTGCTGATAAAGACATCATTAAAATTTACCAAAAGCATGTTAAAGACAAGTTTAATGTAATGCTTTCAACTAAAGTAACTGGCGTTGAAGCAAAAGACGATGGTTTATATGTTACGTTTGAAGGCAAAAATGCACCGGCAGAGCCAGTACGTTACGACAAAGTACTTGTTGCTGTAGGTCGTACACCAAATGGTAACATGTTAGACGCTGATAAAGCGGGTGTGAATGTTGATGAGCGTGGTTTTATTAACGTTGATAAGCAATTACGTACTAACGTGGAACATATTTTTGCGATTGGTGACTTAGTGGGTCAGCCTATGCTTGCGCATAAAGCGGTTCATGAAGGCCATGTTGCAGCAGAAGTTATCTCTGGTCAAAAACATTACTTTGATCCTAAGTGTATTCCTTCAATTGCTTACACTGACCCTGAAATTGCATGGGCGGGTGTAACTGAAAAGGAAGCGAAAGAGCAAGGTTTAAGCATTGAAACAGCTGTATTCCCTTGGGCTGCATCGGGTCGTGCTATTGCTTCTTCACGTACTGAAGGTTCTACTAAGCTTATTTTTGATAAAGAAAGCGGCCGTATTATCGGTGGTGCTATGATTGGTATTAACGCAGGCGAAATGCTGGGCGAAATCGGTCTAGGTATTGAAATGGGTGCAGATGGTGAAGACCTAGCGCTGACAATTCATGCTCACCCAACATTGAACGAATCAATCGGCCTTGCTGCTGAAATTTTTGAAGGTTCAATCACTGATTTACCAAACAAAAAAGCAGTTAAAAAGAAGAAGTAATTTCTTTTAGTTAATCGCGATAAAAAACCCAAGCCTCGGCTTGGGTTTTTTGTTTTTATAGCCGTCAGCCGTCAGCCGTCAGCCGTCAGCCGTCAGCCGTCAGCCGTCAGTAAAGACAAGCTCCCTTGACACTTAAGTTAATATGAGCAAAATTTTGTAGCTGATAGCTGATAGCTGATAGCTGATAGCTGATAGCTGATAGCTGATAGCTGATAGCTGATAGCTGATAGCTGATATCTATTCCCTTTTATTTTAGCTACAATGCGCAGCCATCAATTTATAGGTAAATACCCACAGTGACCCAGAGTTTAAAAAATTCAGTTTTAGCATTACGTGCCCAGCAAATAAGTGAATCTCGACGTGAGTTTAATGCCCGTGGTGGAAAAATGGATCGCTGTGAGCAATGCTTAATTGCCAAGCATTACTGTATTTGTGAGGGCGCTGAGTACGCAAGCTGCAACGCTGCAGTATGCTTACTTATGTATCATAATGAAAGTTTTAAACCGTCTAATACAGGGCGTTTAATTGCTGAAATAGTGCCTGATAATCACGCGTTTCGTTGGGATAGAACCTCCCCAGATCCTGCTTTATTAGCACTGTTGAGTAATGAACAGTATCAACCTTTTGTGATTTTTCCTGCAGAAGATGTTGAAACAGATAGAGTAGTAACGCAAGTAGAGCCTGTTGCAGGTAAAACGCCTTTATTTATATTTTTAGATGGTACATGGCGTGAAGCTAAAAAAATGATCCGCAAAAGTCCTTATCTAGATAATTTGCCCGTGCTTTCTATTACCGCACAAAAGCTCTCAGATTACCGATTACGTGTAGCACCCCATGCTCACCAGTTAGGTACGGCAGAAGTGGCTATTATGGTATTGGCATTAGCGAATGAGGTTGATGCGAGTACTAAATTAGAACAGCATTTTATCAAATTTCGCGACGCCTATTTACTCGGTAAGCGCAACAAAGGCAGGCCGGAATAAACTGCAAGATGTTGATACGAAAAGGCTGGATTTAATGCTTGTTCATAGTTTGAATGTATATAATCTTGGCTGACCGCTGACCGCTGACCGCTGACCGCTGACCGCTGACCGCTGACCGCTGACCGCTGACTTTCAGGCAAAAGAAAAGCGCGAACCATCTCTAGTCGCGCTTGCGGAATCTTCTAACTTTGTTGCATCCTGCAATTGAACCTAATCAACTCCAATTTTTACGATCCGTGTTATTACAATATTACTTTCTAGTTCTATGTAATATAGGCTATCCGGGCCTGTCTCCATAAATCCTTAAAACATCCTGTAAGGTAAAATCTATTACCAATCCTTATTGCACATCCGAGTGCATTCCCTTTGTTACCATTCCGTTGTGTTGCCTTTAAGGCCTGTCCTTTTTGTTCCCTATCCTTTATAAACAACTATTCCGATGTTGTTATCCATTATGCATCATCCTGATGCTATCCTTTGTGCAACAGTCCATTGCGATACTCATCCTGAGCCTGTCCTTAAATCCCTGTTATCCTAAAAACCAAACCTTGGTACTCGAGTAGTTAATCCGTTTCCATTTACTCGGTAAGCGTCGTTGCTTATTTATGGGTTAATTATAGAGAGTGATTTGCAGTAAATGTAGGATAAAACCGCTTATGGTTTATGTTCTTACAAATGAAATATTTATAAATTATTTAAAATACAATGGCTTGCTGTATTTATGGGGTGTTATGCAGGGTGTTTTTACTCATTTACTGCCATAAGCGTAAGAGATATCTTACAAGGGTTTTCTTTTTTGGGCGTATTTATCACTAAGTAATTATATAAAGTGTGCACTTTTTAGTTCATCGCGGTAAAATTAATGATAATAATTATTAGTCAGGTAAGAAAATATGAAAAAAACACTAGCGCTTGTCGTTGGACTAATTATCTCAGCACCTGCTGTTGCAACCGATGTTGTAAATATTTACTCATTTAGACAACCTTTTTTAATTAAACCTATTTTAGATGATTTTACACAGCAAACAGGCATTAAAACTAATGTTGTGTTTGCTAAAAAAGGCCTAATCGAGCGTGTTAAGCGTGAAGGCAAACACAGTAAAGCAGATTTAGTTTTAACGTCTAACTTTAGTGCGTTAATTCAATTAGAAGAGCTAAAGCTAACGCAAACTATTGATAGTGAGCAGGTTAATAAGAATGTGCCGGCTGCATTTCGTGATGGCGATGGTCAGTGGGTGGCGCTCACTAAGCGAGTGCGAAATGTTTACTCTTCAAAAGAGCGTTTAGGTTCATTACCTGAGCTGAGTTATGAAGATTTAGCTGCACCTGAATATAAAGGTCAAATTTGTACTCGCTCTGGTAAACACCCTTATAACTTAGGGTTAGTGGCTTCTATGATTGCTCATCATGGTGAAGTCCAGACTAAAACATGGCTGGAGGGTGTAAAAGCGAATTTAGCGCGTAAGCCGCAGGGAAATGATCGTGCGCAAGTGAAAGCCGTTAAAGAAGGTTTATGTAATTTAGCTTTAGGTAACAGTTACTACTTAGGTAAAATGTTGCAAGATGAAGCGCAAAAACCGTGGGCAGATGCGGTTAATATTAATTTTCCAAACCAAACTAACCGTGGTTCGCATATTAACGTATCGGGTGCGGTAATTACTAAGTATGCTAAAAACCCTGAAAATGCCTTGAAACTTATAGAGTATATGACCGACAATAAGGCGCAAAATATGTATGCCTCGCTCAATATGGAGTACCCGGTTAAGCCAGGTGTGAAACTTTCTAGTTTGGTTGCATCATGGGGAAGCTTTAAGGAAGACAGCTTACCGCTTGATGAAATTAGCAAATATCGTCCGTTAGCCCTTAAGCTAATTGATGAGGTGAAGTTCGATCTTTAATGACTTATAAATTTCAGCTGTCGAAGTGGCAGCTTATTGCGTGGTCGACGGGGTTATTGCTGTCGACCCCGTTGTTTTTCCTACTATTAGAATCTTTACAAGGCGACTCAGAGGTATTTACCCACCTGTGGAATACCGTACTGTGGGACTATATAAGCAATACCGTATTACTGGTTTTAGGTGTAGGGTTACTTAGCTGCTTTATTGCGTTACCACTGGGTTGGCTCACCGCTTATTGCCGCTTTCCTGGTAAAAAACAATTTGAATGGGCACTGATGCTGCCTCTTGCCATGCCTACTTATATTATTGCTTATGTGTACACCGATTTACTCGACTATGCGGGGCCGGTACAAATAACTCTAAGAGAGTGGTTTGGTTGGCAGTCGCCAAGTGACTACTGGTTTTTTGATATACGCACCTTACCAGGGGCAATTGTTATGATTGCGCTGGTACTCTACCCGTATTTATATTTAATTTTTAAAACTGCACTGCGAGAACAATCTTTTAAGTTAGTCCAAGCCAGTCAGTTAATGGGGCTAAATGCATGGAAAAGCTTTTTTAAAGTCAGCCTTGTATTATCCCGTGGTGCCATTGTAGCGGCACTTGCTTTGATCAGCATGGAAACCATGGCTGATTTTGCCACCGTAAGCTATTTTGCTGTCAGTACATTAACCACTGCCGTATACGATACCTGGTTTGGCTATTATTCATTAACTGCAGCAGCAAAAATTTCAGGGGTGATGTTACTACTGCTGTTCTTAGCATTGATCACCGAGCGTTTTAGCCGTCGTAACCAAGCGGTGTTTGAGCGTCAATCGAGTGTGAACAGTGAAGCGCTTTATATCCTCAAAGGCAAGTCTGCGTGGCTAGCAACGGGGTTTTGTAGCTTTATTTTAATTATTTCGTTTATTATTCCGATGGTTGTATTGCTCAAATATGCAGTTATGTATTTTGATCAAGCGTGGAATAGTGAGTTTTTTAGCTATGCATGGCAAAGTTTAAAAGTGGCGGCTGTAGTCAGTGTGGTGACTATTATACTGAGTGTTTTAGTGGTGTTTTATCAGCGCATTGCTAAACAAACAAATCCATTAATACCTGGGCGTTTGGCCAGTACGGGCTATGCGTTACCCGGCACAGTATTAGCGATAGCGGTATTGTTGCCACTAACACTATTAGAAAACACCATTAACCGCATTTTAACCCCTTATGATTTAGATATTGGCTTATTACTTACTGGCAGCTTAGTCACTATTATTTTTGCTTATATAGTGCGATTTTACGCAGTTGCACATGGTGCCATAGAGTCAAGCTTTTCACGTATTAGCCCCTCCCTTGATATGGCAAGCCAGTCAATGGGGAAAAGCCAAGGCCACACATTACGCTTAGTGCACTTACCTTTATTACGCCGAGGCTTATTAACCGCCGGTTTATTGGTCTTTATCGAGTGTATGAAAGAGCTACCCGCAGCATTGTTGTTAAGGCCTTTTGATTTTGAAAGCTTAGCAACTCATGTGTTTCAGTATGTAAGCGATGAACAATTAGAGCTGGCCTCTATATCGGCTTTGTTTATTGTGGTGGTGGGGTTTATTCCGTTATATTTTATTAACCGTTCAATGGAGCAACGTAGCTAAATGAGTAGTTTGATTTTACAAGGCGTGAGCTATGCATATAACGGGACTAAGGTGATAGATAATTTAGATTTAACCTTAGGTAAAGACGAAATAGTGTGTTTACTCGGAGCCAGTGGCTGCGGTAAAACCACCACACTAAAAGCCATTGCAGGATTAATTGAAGCCAAACAAGGACAGGTATTTATTGATGGTAAGCTAGTCAGTGATGCTAATACGTTTGTGTCACCAGAGCATCGTAATATTGGCATGATGTTTCAAGACTATGCGTTATTTCCGCATTTAACGGTGGCTAATAATATTGCGTTTGGGCTAAGCGGCATGAGCAAAGCAGATAAACACGCACGCGTAAGTGAAATGCTAAAGCTGGTACACTTGGTAGGCTGCGCCGATAGATTCCCTCATCAACTCTCTGGTGGGCAACAGCAGCGAGTAGCGATTGCACGCGCATTAGCTTATAAACCTAGCTTACTGTTACTTGACGAGCCATTTTCTAATATTGATACCCAAGTACGATTTGAGTTAATTGCCGACATTAGGCGCATTATTAAGGCGCAGCAAGTATCGGCTGTGTTTGTTACTCACTCAAAAGAAGAGGCGTTTGCTTTTTCAGATACGCTAGCGGTTATGCACCAAGGTAAAATTGCGCAGCAAGGTACGCCAGAACAGCTTTTTGCTAAACCACGTTCAAAGGAGGTTGCAGAATTTCTGGGTCAGGGCATATACTTAAGCGCAACTGTATTAACAGCAACTGAATATAAAACACAGTTTGGTGTGGTTAAATCAATACTGCCACAGCAATGCGCAGTGGCTAAAAAGGGTGTTATTTATGTGCGCCCACATCAACTTGAACTTGCCAGTAATAATGATAACGAGCTGGAGTGTGAGTGCGTAACTATACTAAGTAGTCGCTTTATTGGCTCTGCTTATGTATACACTGTGGTTATTGCTGAACAAGAAATAGAAGTTGCAGCTCAGTATGGCCAGTCATTTGAAATTAATGAACAGGTTATAATAAAAATAAAACCGCACACGGTGAATTTTTTTTGAATCGTAATTAATCGCTGTGTTTTGCTCTAAAAAGTAAGGAATGACAATGGCGCAAGCGCAATCAGGGATTTGTGCTGAAGCAAACTTACACGGTTTGCACTTATTTTTTAATGTACTTGATGGTCACGACGAATCACTTCGCGCTAAGCTTAAAAAAGTGAGCGATATTGAAGATGAGTTTAGTGATCAATTCTCTGAATCTATGCTTTCTTGTATGGTCGCCATTGGCGCGCAATATTGGCCACACATTCTGCCTGATTATATGCCAAGTGAGCTGCAAAGCTTTCCTAATATCACCCATAGCGATTTTGTGATGAGTGCAAGGCCATGCGATTTATTTGTACAAATCCGCTCAGACAGAGAAGATGTAAACCACCTGTTTGCATTGCAAATATTAAAACTTTTCAACCCTGATGTTGAGCTGGTTGAGCAAATTCGTAATTTTCGCTTTTTAGATGGCCGTGATTTTAATGGTTTTATTTATGCCGGTGATACCCCGCATGGTCGTCAAAAACGGGTAACGGCCCTCGTTAATAAGCCTGATAGCTTTGAAGATCAAGGCAGCTATATTCATGTTCAGCGCTATAAGCATGACTTAACGTTATGGCAGCACTTGTCGTTGCAAGAACAAGAACAAATAATGGGGCGTACTCGTCTCGACAATACCCTAATAAGCCCCGCACTTGAGAGCAGCCATGCAACCCGAAGTGAATTAAAAGATGACCAAGGTCATGCACTGTTACTTAACCAAAGCATGCCTTATGGCGATGTGTATGAGCAGGGGATGTTAATGATTACGTGCTCGGCTAAAGGGGATGCGTTCGAGAAAGTACTCAATAGCCGATTAGGGCAGGGGGAGTATTACGACCATTGGCTTGATTTTACTCAAGCAGATATGGGCTCTGCGTTTTTTGCACCCTCAGTGCGATTTTTAAAGCAGTTATAAAACAAGCCAGTAACGGCTACGTATCAGTATAGCCGTAACAGTGATAACCAAACGAGTTTAAACCGTATCAAACAAAATACGCACACGCTCTAATGTGAGGTCTATTTCTGATACTTTCGCTGGCGCAATAAAAATAGTGTCATCGCCGGCAATTGTTCCTAATACGCCATCTGCTTTACCTAATGAATCAAGTAAACGGGCAATTAGCTGCGCAGCGCCTGGGCTGGTGCGAATAATAATCATCATTTCGTTATGCATAATATCAATAACGAGCTGGCGTAATGGGCTCTTAGCGGTTGGTACCCCCATTTCGGCGGGTAAACAGTATACCATTTCTTGTTTTGCATTACGGGTGCGTACCGCGCCAAACTTACTTAACATTCGCGACACTTTACTTTGGCTAATATTATCAAAGCCTTGCTCTTTTAACGCATCAACTATTTCGCCTTGTGAGCCAAAGTTTTCTTCTTTTAAAAGTGCTTTAAAGGCTTTAACCAATGCTTCTTGTTTATCTTGTGGTTGCATAGTGTCTAATTAGTTATGTAATAGATACTGCAAATTCTACACAAAAATGCATAATTATGCAGCAGTTGTTTGCTTAAGTTGCCATTTTGCGCGTTTAAACAGCAAAGTTTACAACTATGGTCGAAAATATAGCTAAAATAGGCAGGATAAATTTGTTTTTAGTCGTTAATTTCTTTATCTTATGAACCACAAATATTTCCTACCTCAAATCACGGAGAATTCCAATGAAAGTTGCTGTATTAGGTGCTGCAGGCGGTATCGGTCAAGCGTTGTCTTTATTATTAAAAACAGGTTTACCAGCTGGCTCTGAATTATCACTATATGATGTTGCGCCAGTAGTTCCTGGTGTTGCTGTTGACCTTTCTCACATCCCAACAGATGTTAAAGTTGCAGGTTTTGGTGCAGATGCACTAGATAAAGCATTAACAGGTTGTGATATCGTTCTTATCCCAGCGGGTATGCCACGTAAGCCAGGTATGGATCGTGCTGATTTATTTAATGTTAACGCTGGTATCATCAAAACACTAGCAGAAGGCATTGTTGCTAACTGTCCTAAAGCGCTTGTGGGTATTATTACTAACCCAGTTAACGGCACTGTACCAATTGTTGCTGAAGTATTTAAAAAAGCAGGTACTTATGATGCTAAACGTGTATTCGGTATTACAACACTCGATGTGATCCGTTCTGAAGCGTTCATTGCTGAGCTTAAAGGCGTTGACGTAGCAAGCGTTAAAGTTCCAGTAATTGGTGGCCACTCAGGCACAACTATCCTACCGTTACTTTCTCAAGTTGAAGGTGTTACTTTCACTGATGAAGAAGTGGCTGCACTGACTCCACGTATCCAAAACGCGGGTACTGAAGTAGTTAATGCTAAAGCGGGCGGTGGTTCTGCAACATTATCAATGGGTGCTGCTGCAGCACGTTTTTGTATGTCTTTAGTTAAAGGCTTACAAGGTGAAGACGTTGTAGATTATGCATACGTTGCTGTTGAAAATGGCGATGCAGAGTACTTCGCACATCCAGTACGTTTAGGTAAAAATGGCGTAGAAGAAATTCTTTCTTACGGCACACTAAGCGCATTTGAAGAGCAAGCAAAAAATGACATGCTTGAAACTCTGAAAAAAGACATTAAAGAAGGTGTTGATTTTATGGCGTAATAGCCAAAATTAACCCATAAAAAAGCCTGCACTTGCAGGCTTTTTTTATTGCTCGGAATTATCTACACAGTATTACTTAGTGGTCGCGGTCAACCGCTATTCTAGCTAAGCTAATTAACGCTTGCTTGTAACTTGATTCAGCTAAGCAATCTAAACAAGCAATTGCTTTCTCTGCTTCTTGCTCTGCTTTTTGCATAGTGAACTCAAGGGCATTGGTATGTTTGAGTGCAGCGAGTATCTCGTCAAGGTGCTCCATACCATTACAGTGCTCAATAGCGTCTCTTATTAACTGTGTTTGATGCTCACTACCGTGTTGCATTGCATATATAAGAGGTAACGTCGGCTTACCTTCAGCTAAATCATCGCCAATGTTTTTACCAAGTTGGTCGGCATCAGCGTTGTAATCTAAAACATCATCCACTAACTGAAAAGCAGTGCCTAAATGCATACCATACAAATTAAGTGCGTTTAATACACTGTCATCTTGCTCAGTAATAATAGCAGCTAGCCCGGTTGCAGCTTCAAATAACTTGGCGGTTTTAGAGTAAATAACCTGCATATAACTGGCTTCAGTAGTATCAGGGTCGTTGCAGTTCATTAATTGCAGCACTTCGCCTTCAGCAATAATATTGGTTGCATCAGCCAGTACTTGCATTATTTGCATTTTACCAAGACCCACCATTAGCTGAAACGAGCGGGTGTAAATAAAATCACCCACCAGTACGCTAGCAGCATTACCAAACTCGGCATTTGCTGTGGGTGTGCCACGGCGCAAGTTAGATTCATCTACTACATCGTCATGTAAAAGCGTTGCGGTATGAATAAATTCAATAATTGTTGCTAGCGTAATGTGATCTTTACCTTGGTAACCTAGCGCTTTAGCCGCCAAAATAGCCAACATGGGGCGAACACGTTTGCCACCGCTGTTAACAATATACAAACCAAGTTGATTAACTAACGCCACATCTGAGCGCATTTGCGCATGTATTAGTTGATTGACGTCATTCATATCGCTTTCGATTAACGCCTGGATAGCTTTTATATCCATTGATCTCCGAGCCAATTTTAATGTGTGAACGGCGCAGATTGTACAACAAAAAACGCATAAGCTCGATATTTTGTGATGATTCCTTAAAAAAACACCCTTAAGTAGGTTAAATGACCTATTAACTTGGTGAATAATTGATTAAACACCCTGGTTTAAATTTGAATCATCCTTGACGGTTAATTGAACTACATAGGCTTGCTTTGCGATTGCTAATTTATTTTCTCTAACCGTTAAAAAGCGCTTGGCAAAGGGGGATTTTAATATAAAATAGGGGAAATATTGAATTGCTCTCAATGCAGCTACTTTTTATTCATTTAATTACAAAAAGAGGCTTGCTAGTTTTTTCGCATTAGCGTAAACTTCGCGCCCTATTGAAGAATATTTTAGTTGCGTCGATTTGAGGGCGCACAGACGGAGTTAATTATGTACGCGGTTTTCCAAAGTGGTGGTAAACAGCACCGTGTGACTGAAGGTCAAACAATTCGTCTTGAGAAATTAGACGTTGAAACTGGTGCAGCAGTTGAATTTGATTCAGTACTTTTAGTTGCTGATGGTGAGAAGATCGAGATTGGTGTACCGTTCGTAAACGGTGGTAAAGTAACAGCTGAGGTTGTTTCACACGGTCGCGGTGAGAAGATTAAGGTTGTTAAATTTAGACGCCGTAAGCATTCTCGTAAGCAAATGGGCCATCGTCAATGGTTCACAGAAGTTAAAATCACTGGCATTAGCGCTTAATTAGAGGTACTTAGAAATGGCACATAAAAAAGCAGCTGGTAGTACTCGTAACGGTCGCGATTCAGAAAGCAAACGCCTAGGTGTTAAGCGTTTTGGTGGCGAATCAGTTCTAGCGGGTAGCATCATTGTTCGTCAACGTGGAACTCGTTTCCACCCTGGCGCAAACGTAGGTATCGGTAAAGACCACACTATCTTCGCAAAAGCAGATGGTAAAGTTCAGTTTGAACAAAAAGGTCCTTTAAACCGTAAATACGTAACTATCGTAGCTGAGTAATCAGCAAGGTAGTTAAAAAACCCCGCCTTTGCGGGGTTTTTTGTTTTAAGCAAAATATATACCCAAGCCCAGCCTGCAATCAGCACGGCTTGGGTATATAATAGAGTTATTAACAAGCCAATCCCTAAAGTGAGTAATCATGAAGTTTGTAGATGAAGTAGAAATTCGCGCAGAAGCTGGTGACGGTGGCAGCGGCATCGTGTCTTTTCGTCGTGAGAAATATGTTCCAGATGGTGGACCTGATGGCGGTGACGGTGGAGACGGTGGTAGTGTTTATCTACAAGCTGATGAAAACTTAAATACCCTTATTGACTATCAATTTGAGCGTTTTCACAGAGCAGAACGTGGTACTAACGGTCAAAGCCGTAATTGTACTGGTAAAAAAGGTGAAGATCTGATTGTAAAAGTGCCGGTAGGTACACGTATCCTAGATGTTGATACTCAAGAATCATTAGGGGATTTAACCCAAGATGGTCAACGAATTGTGGTTGCAAAAGGCGGTTTCCATGGCTTGGGGAATGCGCGTTTTAAATCAAGTACTAACCGTGCTCCACGTCAAAAAACACTCGGCACACCAGGTGAAGTACGTAACCTTAAATTAGAGCTAATGCTATTAGCTGATGTAGGTTTACTGGGTTTACCAAATGCAGGTAAATCGACCTTTATTCGCAGTGTATCCGCTGCAAAACCTAAAGTAGCAGATTATCCATTTACTACGCTTATCCCTAATTTAGGCGTTGTTCGTCCTGAAGCAAATAAATCATTTGTCATTGCTGATATTCCTGGCTTGATTGAAGGTGCGTCGGATGGTGCGGGCTTGGGTATCCGATTCTTAAAGCATTTAGAGCGCTGTCGTGTGTTATTGCACATTATTGATGTTATGCCAGTTGATGGTTCTAACCCTGTTGATAATGCTTTTGCAATCATCAACGAGTTGCATCAGTACAGTCCTAAGCTTGCTGAAAAGCCACGCTGGTTAGTATTTAATAAAATTGACTTATTGCCTGAAGATGAAGCCAAGGCCCTGTGTGAGCAAATTGCAGAAGAGTTAGGTGAATCTGAAAATATTTATAGTATTGCCGCAATTAATAAATTAAATACGCAGCCATTAATTCACGACATCATGACGCTACTTGATAACATGCCTAAAGAAAAGTTTGTTGAAGTTGCAGACGAAGAAGTTGAATTTAAGTGGGATACCTACCATCAAAAAGCCACTAAAGGCGATGATGATGACTGGGATGATTGGGATGAAGATGATTACGACGTAGAAGTTGTCTACGAGCGTTAATTATAATTGTGTATATTTAAAAGGAGCTAATGCTCCTTTTTCTTTGATTAATAATAAAGTATTGGGTGTTTAGTGTGATAATTTCAATGATTGCAGCAATGGCAAACAACCGTGTCATTGGCTTAGATAATAAAATGCCATGGCACTTACCTGGCGACCTTCAGCACTTTAAGAAAGTAACCTCTGGTAAGCCCGTTATTATGGGACGTAAAACATTTGAATCGATAGGTCGGCCTCTGCCTGGGCGTCGTAATATTATTATTACTCGCAATAAAGACTATCACGCATCAGGAATTGAAACTGTAACCACACCAGAAGCTGCACTTGAGCTTGTTAATGATGTTGCAGAGGTGATGATTATTGGTGGTGGAAATATCTATCAGCAGTTCTTAGAGCAGGCGCAGCGCTTGTATTTAACCTTTATTGACCTAGATGTTGAGGGGGATACACAATTTCCTGATTACCAAAGTGTTGCAAACTGGCAAATTGAAGATGAAATGTTGATGACGCCTGATGATAAAAACAAACATAGTTATAAGTTCGTAACTTTGAATAAAATTCCTTAACATTATTGCCAAAATCTGAGCGTGTTGGTACAATATTAAACAGTCGAGTACGAAAAAAGTATTAATATAGGGTGTCCAATCAATGATTAAATTACCGAAGCTAGTTGTAATTGCTGCTATCGCAGTGGGTTCGTTCGCTTATACTGCGCCCGCAAGCGCTGATGATCAGTTAGCTGTTTCAGTTTGTGAGTACATTGCTGCTGATGATAAAAACCGTCTACGTAGTAAATTAAAAAGCTCACGTGTTAAGATTCGTAATATCTATGATGCAGTTTTCTGTAACGGTAACAACTTGCTACGTCACGCTGTTGCAAGTAATGCAGTTGATGCGGGTGAGTACATTGTTAAAAACTTATCAAAAAGCTCACTTGAAGATGGTGCCGATATTGCCTGGGCTGAGGCAAATCATGCTGGTTCTGCTTTAATCCCTATTATTAAAGACCGTGCAGGTCTTTAAATAAACGTTTAATAAAAACACGTACGTACGTTTACGTTTA
>NZ_BADU01000155.1:0-11383 GCF_000239875.1 Pseudoalteromonas sp. BSi20311
ACCAAAAACTCTGATTTGCTTAAATTAGCTGCTTCAGCAATGTTTTTCGCATGCTCAAGTTGCGAAGTCCGCGCTCTGACCTGCTCTTCTAGAAGATCTTTCGCCTCAAGTAGTAAATCTTCTTTTTGTTTTAAATGGGTTACGTTTTTAAAAATAACCGCTAATGCTATCTCACCATGATGATCAATTTCATTAAATGAGCCAACAAGTGGAATTTTACTGCCATCTTTATTGACTATGTGTAAGTCGCAACTAAATTGCCGATTACTGTTTAAAGTAGATATTTTATCTTTAATTGCCTTTACTGAATCGTCATCTAAAAAGTGAAATAACGAGTGAGCAATGAGCTTTTTAAACGGTAAATTAAACAGTTTTAAGCACGCGTCGTTAGCCTCTACTATTTTGCCTTTACGTTCAAAAAGTAAAATTGGATCGGGGGTGTTTTTAAAAATTACTTGCAGCAAACTGTCTTTTTCAATCAGAACATCGACTGTATCTTGTAGCCTTTCAACTAGCTCTGCGTTATGACGTTTTAGCAGTTCGGTTTGCCACAACTTATGTACTGCTTGTAATAACACATTGTCATCGAGTGGCTTAATTAAAACGTCTTCAACACCTTGGCGAATCGCTTCAATCATAGAAACCTGAGCAGGACGCGAGGTTAATAATAAGCAGCGGCTATGCGGCTGTATCTGCTTAAGGCTGGTAAATATATCTAAGCCAAGCCCTTCTTTTAAACTAAAATCACTAATTAAAATATCAATCATTCTGAGTTTGGCAATATTAAGCGCCTCATCATGATTTGTAGCTGTGTATACCTCTATATGTGCACCCACTAAACTACTCTTTAGCATTTCTAAACGCTCACTAACATGATCAACCAACAAAATTGTAGGCAGTTTAAAAATATGATCAGGGCCTATTTCTAATAGATCTTCAATAAATGAAGTGATTTCTTTATTAGAAAAAAATGGATAAATAATAGTGGCATCTGGAACAAGCTCGTTTAATTTACCAAATGCATCAAGCAGTTCACCACTTTCAGCCTTGGGCGCTAAAAGTAAAAATGATTGGTGGGTCGCTTGTTTTACCAGCGAAGCAACCAGAGTTGTTGGTGTCCCTTGTGAAAAGGCAAGCATATCGTATGCATCTATGTTGCTGCTTTGATCAAACATAGAATAATGAACTAATTCAACTTCACAACCAATTAGCTCAAGCAGTACTTTTAAGCGCATAGCAATCATGCTACTGCTATCAATAATAAGTATTTTTTGCGCCATTTATGTACACTTTTAAGAATTAATTAAACACCTTTTCAGCATAGTATAGAATTTTTGGTTTGGCATAATCGTCTACATAAATGTAATTTTTGCTTGCCTATGGTTGTGGGTTTAGATTAAATGCTTACCAAAAATAGTCAGGCTGTACAGCTGGTTATCCATCCTTGCAACATTGGGCAACTCTCCCCATACTGCAAAATCAAAATGCTTAAATAATTTAATGCTTGGTTCGTTATGGCTAAAAATAAACCCGAGTAACACTTCAATGCCGAGGTTTTGTGCTTGTTGTTGTGCAAATTGCATCAACTTTTTACCCAACCCTTTTCCTTGGGCTGCCGCCGTAATGTAGATGCTTAGTTCAACGGTGCCATCGTAAGCTGGGCGCCCATAAAACGATTTATAACTAACCCAGGCTAATACTTGGTCATTTTCGCAGTAAACAAAAATAGGTCGTTGAGCTGTATGGCTATCAAACCAAGGCTGTTTATCAGCAACAGTTACCTCTTCGGTATCGGCGGTCACCATTCGACTAGGGATAGTTTCATTGTAAATGGCAACAATGGCAGTTAAATCATCAGGTTTTGCTAAACGTATAGTCATAGAGAATAAGTAAAATTGATCAATTTCGCCTATAGTAGCGTATGATAAGTTACATAAATACTCTAAAAACGCACTTAAGGTAATAGCATGATAAAAAAAATAATACTTGGTTTAACCCTCGCGTTAAGTTGTGTTTCGCTAAATACATATGCCGCAGACTCGCCCCCCCCTTCATTAGATGCAAACACCTGCAATGACTTCACGAATGTTTCACTTAGAAAGTTGCGCTCAACTGAAACCATTAACTTATGTGATTTTAAGAACCAGCCTCTTTTAATTGTTAACACTGCGAGTAACTGCGGTTTTACGCCGCAATTTGAAGGTTTAGAAGCACTTTATAATAAATACAAAGACGAAGGCTTGGTGGTATTAGGCTTTCCATCAGATGATTTTTTTCAAGAAGAGAACGATGAAAAAGATACCGCAAAAGTGTGTTATGTGAATTACGGCGTTACTTTCCCTATGTTAGCCACCAGCGCAGTGCGTGGCAGCGATGCCAACCCAGTTTTTAAACATTTGAACGCGCAAACTAGTTCACCTAACTGGAATTTTTATAAATACGTGGTTTCGGCAGATCGTCAATCAGTGACTCGCTTTAACAGCCGCGTCAAACCCGATTCAGCAAAATTAGAAAGCGCCATCAAAAGTGCATTTTAATTTTGTGTTTTCAGTTTAACCTTACTAAGATGTTGCTTAGTATATAGAAAACTAAACTTATAAATAGGAGATTTTATGGCAGTAGCAAGTGCAAGGCACATACTCGTAGACAGTGAAGCACAATGTTTAGACCTTAAAGACAAAATTGAGCAAGGCGAAGACTTTGCTGAGCTAGCTAAATTGCACTCTAATTGCCCTTCAGGTCAAGATGGTGGCGCATTAGGTGAGTTTGGACCTGGTATGATGGTTCCTGAGTTTGATAAGGTGGTTTTTTCAGCGCCACTTAACCAAGTACAAGGTCCTGTTCAAACACAGTTTGGTTACCATTTATTAGAAGTAACCAGCCGCTCAGAGTAAGCAAATCGATTTATTAATAAAGCCGCATTAGCGGCTTTTTATTTATGTGGAGTTGGCAAAAGCCCCAATATGCAATTACTTGGCTCTATTTCTTCCCCTTATGTTCGCCGTGTCAGAATTTGGGCACAACAAAATAACTGTGAGCTTGAGTTTATAAATCTCGACATTTTTTCAAGCGATGACCGCTCTTTAATGATGTCGCACAACCCGGCAGCTAAAATCCCTATCTTAATTGATGGCTCGCTTAACTTAAGCGACTCAAACAATATACTGCGTTACTTACTTGAAAAAACACAGCAGAACCCGCTAACTTGGCCGCAAGAGCATTTTTTAACTAGCATCAACGCCTGTAACGATTCATTGGTTGAGTTATTGATATGTCAGCGCTCTGGGTTTGACACGCAAGCTGATAAACTATTTTTTAATCTGCAAAATGAGCGAATTGCGCAAACTTTAGACTATTTAAATGATCATTTAAACGATGATGAATTTAAAAGCTGTGAATGCCTCAACATCAGTTTATACTGCTTGCTAGATTGGATCTGCTTTCGTGAACTCACTGATTTTAGCGCGCAGCCGCAGTTAGTTAAGTTTTATGAAGCGTTTAGTCAGCGTCAAGCGGCTAAAAATACCAACCCTCGACTCAAATTTTAAAAGGTGAACACATGAGCGATATCGAAATTGAATCACAACTAGTTAGCTTTGTAGAAAAAGTACGTGTTAGTGAGCAGATCTGGGCACTAGGTGCACAAGATGGTGGCTTTGTTGTATGTGAATCAAATCAGTTTGACGACACCGATGTACTTTTACTGTGGGAATCAGAAGACGCAGCAAAAGAGCAGTGTAAAGAAGAGTGGAAAGACTACAGTCCGGTAGAAATCAATCTAGATGAATTTTTAGATGATTGGGTTGAAGACCTTAAATCGGATGATGCTCTGGTTGGTTTAAATTGGAATGACGATCAAGTATGTGTAGAAATTGAACCAGTTGGTTTAGCTCGCGCTTTAAGTGAATAAGTTTTAACTGTTTATTTGCAGGCACTACCCCAATTAACAACAACGATTAGTTGGGGTATAAAATAATAAAAACTGTCAAGGTACTGCGTTGAAAACCCATCTTGGTCGTCGTCCATTCTCAGCTATGGAGCTGCATACGCTCTATACCGGATATATTTATAGTGATACTCGGCTTGCCCGCGAACAAGCTAAGCACTGGCACTTTTGGCTGCCTTTAATTGCGTACTACAGTGGCGCTTACAGTGATGAAATTGGCTATTTAACCCTAGATGACTTGGTGGTTAAAAATAGCATTCTCTGCTTTAGCTTTCATACTCATGGTAAAATTAAACCCCGTTTAATTCCTGTACATAACGCCCTTATTAAGGCCGGACTTAATGATTATTTAGCCTACGTAAAAGCGCAAAAACACACACGTTTACTGTTTGACCTCCCAGCAAAAACAGGACGCTACAGTGAAAAAGTACGCATTTGGTTTTCAGGCGAGGGCGAACGTGCGGGGTATTTGCAAAAATGTGCAATTCCTTCCGTGGATCAACTCGGAATGAAAACCGCGATTAGTAGTTTGCGGCTTAACTTTGAACAGCAAATTCGTATTTATGCCCTGCAAGCAGGCTCTAAAGACTGCTTCAATTACTTAATGGGCTTTAATGATTACCCCCATGATAACTTTAACGATATAGCCTTGTTAAATAAGGTGCTGCAACAGCTCCGGGTTATTAATTCCCACATTCATTGGCAGCGGTTTTTAGCACGAGATAGCCACTGACAAACTTTGTTACTCTTTTCCTTATTGTTGTTCGCTTACTCTAGCAAAAAAAGCTGTTAGGATGGAGTGTACTCACTCTTCTAACAACAAAAATCTAGGGATAACTATGTTTTTTAAAAGCCTCTTAACCGTGAGCGTTGCGCTTGCGATAAATGCTGCTAACGCTAATGAGTTCGTCATTGAAAAGCTCGCAAAGCCAAGTTCACAAAAAGTCGCTTTAACGCTCGACCCAAGTCAGGATACTTTTACAGGAATGACTGAAATCAGTTTGGAGGTGCTTAAACCAACACGCTACATTGAACTTAATGGTGTTGATTACGCAACCAAAATGGTTCAACTATTGGGTGAGCAAAACTGCGACTTAAACAGCGAAATGCTTAAAACCGGTAAAGTTAAATTTAGCTGCGAAGAGCAAATTCAGCCGGGTAAATACACTTTAAAAATTGATTTCTCAGCGCCATATAATCGCCAAAGTGTGGGGCTATATAAAACCCTAGATCAAGGCGTTCCTTATCTTTTCACCCAATTTGAAATGAGCGATGCCCGTCGAGCGTTTCCTGTATTTGACGAACCAAGCTATAAAATTCCATTTCAGTTAACTATTACCGCCCCCACTTCACAAAAAGTGTATTCAAATACACCTGAGTTAAAAACGACAGTGAATGGCGATATGACTACCCATTACTTTGATAAAACGCCACCAATTCCATCATACTTAGTAGCTATGGCTGTAGGCCCGTTTGAAGAGCTAGAGATTAAGGGTATGCCAATTCCTGGCCGTGTAATTACTCCACAGGGTAAAATTCATTTAGCACAGTATGCAAAAGAGAATATGCCTAAAGTACTGGGCGCACTTGAAGAGTACTTTGGTATTCCTTACGTGTATAAAAAATTAGATTCAGTGGCTGTTCCAGAGTTTCCGTTTGGGGCAATGGAAAATTCAGGTTTGGTAACTTATCGCGAAGATATTCTTCTGGTTGATTTAGAAGCTGCAACGCGAAGTAAAAAGCAACGTAATGTTTCTATTATTGCCCATGAATTAGCTCACCAATGGTACGGTAACTTAGTGACTATGAAGTGGTGGAACGACTTATGGTTAAACGAAGCGTTTGCTAGCTGGATGGCAGCAAAAATTACTAAGCAACTTAACCCTGAGTTTGAATCACACCTAGATTTACCACAAAATAATGTAATGGCGTTAGATGCTCGCTTAAGCACTAAGCCAATTCGTAAACCAATTAAAACCGAAGCCGATATTATGGACGGTTTAGGCCTTGCATACAGCAAAGGTAGCTCAGTACTGGCGATGGTTGAAAACTGGATTGGCGAAGACGCATTTCAAGCTGGCATTCAAAATTACTTAAAAGAGTTCTCTTATAAAAATGCCGAAGCTGCCGATTTATGGGAAGCACTTGGTAAAGCATCTAACAAAGATGTAGCGAGTGTTTTGAAATCGTTTATTGAACAATCGTCATTTCCGCTAATTAACGTTAAGCAGCAAGGTAATAACATTACGATTTCGCAAAGTCGTTTCGCCAATGCCGGTGTTGATGCTCCAGCCCAACTGTGGAATGTACCCGTTGCTATTAAATATGGTGCTGGCGATAAAGTAAAAACTGCCAGTGTATTACTTAATAAACAAAGCCAAACGCTAGAATTAGATTTTGAGCCAGAGTGGATATATCCAGACCAAGGTGCGCTAGGTTACTACCGCTGGGTCATGGACGATGCGCAATTTAACGCACTAATTGATAATGCAGCGAGCGTATTAAACGACCGTGAGCGCCTTGCATTGTTATCAGCTACTGACGCCTTACTTGACGCAGGTGTAATTTCTGCTGCTAAGCTGATGCAAACGCTTGAAGTTTTTGCCAGTGATAGTCATCCACGCGTAGCTAACACTGCTTTAGGTTATTTAGCATCTCAGCAACGTACCTTTAAAGACGATAGCAACAAAGATTTATGGCCTACATTTATTCAAAATGCAGTCATGCCTGCCGCTAAAAAATATGGCCTAGAAGCAAAAATGGGGGAAGATGGCGCTGTTGCTCAACTGCGAGCTGCGGTAGTGTCGCGTTTAGGCTTTGATGGTGAAGATAAAAATGTGATCAATAAAGCTAAGCAGCAAACAGCTGTTTACTTAAACGATCCGCAAAATGTAGACCCTTATTTAGCGGGTACTTACTTACGTCTTGCGGCTTTTCATGGTGATAAAGCGCTGCTTGATCAGTTTATGGCAACCTTTAAAACCACTAAAGATCCACAAGTTCGTACCAATATGTTGGCAGCAATGGGTTATTTTGGTAAACCTGAACTCCAAAAAGCAGTGCTTGCATATAGCTTAACCGATGAAGTAACCGCTTCTGATATGCGTACTATTTTATCGGGGCAAAGTTACACCGATGAACGCCAAGCACTGTTTATTGATTGGATATATAGCAACTACGATAAAGTAACAGCAAGTTTGCCACCATTTTTTGTGCCTAACTTACCTTACTTTACTACTGCTAGCTGTGATGCTGAAAGTTTAGCGACAACGCAAACGTTCTTTGACGCTAAACTTGATGACGTACCTGGCTATGCGCGCACATTAAGTAAGCTTGCAGAAAGTACGAATGACTGTATTGCACTTAAAAACCGTGAACTCAAATCAGTAAATAGCTTTTTGAATAGTAAATAAGTTAAAGTTCAAAGGATGGCTGGCTGCGGGCGACGGGTAACGGGCCGAAAACCTCAAACTCGGGCTAATGGCTGATGTTTTCTCATTGCCTTCTCTTTGTGTATAAAATCTTAAAAAGTTTATTCACAAAGAGATTAAGAGGCGCAGCCCTTTTAGAGCTAGTGATTAAAGACAAAGATTAAGGGTTATAAAGGTTAAAGGTTGAAGATTTTATCTTGCACCTTTTGCCTTTAGCCCTGCACCATTCTATTAACCACCAATAATCATGGTTAGCTTAGCTATAAACTCTTTTGCCGCTTGTTCAGAGTTAATTTTAAAAGCGACACCATAATGAATAGGCTGTGCGCTTTTATAAATACGAGTGGGAAAACGGGTCATTTCACTGCTATGAAAATAACCTTGAGTACGCACAACCCCATCAATATCAGTAAAGTCATCACTAAACACTTCAAATGCAGGGCGGATCACAATTTTACCTTTCCCCGTTTCGGCATGGGTGTAAAACGCTTCTTTAGAGTTTGCTAGCATATACTCAGCAATGTTTTTTATTTTAAAGTTACTTCTACACTCTAGTTTTATCAGCTGCTCTGTTAACTCGTCTGCGCTAAATGCCACGTGACTTTCCTTTTTATTTAATAGGGGGTCAGACTAACTCATGCATGAGTGAAAGTCCGAAATTTATTGTTTATTTAACACTACATACAAACGCTAATTGCTGGTTTTTATAACTTAACCGGCTAATTTCAGTATCGCAATATTGGCTTAAATCAAGCCATTGCGATATGTCAGAACCTGCTGTTAGTTTTCGTTGATAGATACGGTTTTTAATTGCGTAAGCAATGGTATTTTCATCTTTTAAGATGAAGTCTTGTACTTGGTTTGGCAGCCTAAGTATGTTGCTCACCCGCTTGGTTTGTGGTTCCAAACGGGCTAAGTGATGCTGGCCATTCTTACTATGACTAAATAAAAATTCCCTCTGCGCTTTATTATAAATAAGTGTACGACCAATGTTATTTGCTACAACCTCACCTTTAGCCGCAACAACCGAGGTATATTGTAATGTATGTGGCTCGCCTAAAATAAACATTACTAAATCGTTGTTATTTCCCCAAGCGTGATAGCCCACAGGCTCAATCCAATCAAAAATACGACTTGGTGCCTGCTCTGTACTCAGCGGATATTGCCATAGTTTTTGTTTGCCATCTTCCTCAACCACGATGGCAGATAAACTATCGCCACTCGGTGTTACTGTTGGCGAATACTCACTTACAGCTGTATTTGTGATCATAGAGGTTTGTTTTGATGATAAATCATAACGTGCAATATCAGTTTGGCTCTGCTTATTACTGATTACCTCACGCGTATAATAAAGGCCCGTATCGGTTAAATGGGGCTGATTGTTGTAGCTGGTTTTATCACTAACAATGCTTACGCGTATGCCATGCGGGGTATTTAAATCGGCAAGTAGTATTTGACTTTTAGGCATATTTGCTTGGGCAACGCCTAATGTTAAAGCATTAATTGTTATTAGCCCTAACAACGGTTTGATCAGTTTCATGCTTTCTCTCGTTTTAATTTTAAGCACCTCATGATAACGTTATTTACTGATGACGTCACTTGACCTAGCTTAGTAAGGTCTTTATAACTAACGGGTCATAAAAAAGAGAACAAACATGTCAGCTAAACACCCTATTATTGCAATCACCGGCTCATCTGGAGCAGGCACTACAACCACCACCAATGCCGTGAAGCATATTTTCCGCAGCCTCGACATCAATGCTGCATTTATTGAAGGTGATAGCTTTCATCGCTATACACGTCCTGAAATGGACAAAAAAATTCGAGAAGCCCAACAAGAAAGTAAACATATCAGTTATTTTGGCCGAGAAGCCAATGACTTTGGTGCATTAGAAGACTTATTTACTAAGTATGGTGAAACAGGCGAAGGTAAACTGCGTCGTTATTTACATACCTTTGATGAAGCCGTGCCTTATAACCAGTTACCAGGAACATTTACTCCTTGGCAAGAGCTTGAGCAAAACACAGATTTAATGTTTTACGAAGGCTTACATGGCGGCGTGGTCGACGAAGATCATGATGTTGCTAAGCATGTTGATTTACTTATAGGCATGGTGCCAATTATTAACCTTGAGTGGATCCAAAAGCTTATTCGCGATACCTCAGAACGCGGTCATTCTCGTGAAAAAGTAATGGACTCGATTGTGCGCAGTATGGATGACTACATTAATCATATAACGCCGCAATTTTCACGTACCCATATTAACTTTCAACGAGTGCCAACCGTTGATACTTCTAATCCATTTAGCGCTAAAGATATCCCATCCCTTGATGAAAGCTTTGTAGTTATTCGCTTTAGGGGCATTGATGACGTTGATTTCCCGTATTATTTACGCATGATTGAAGGCAGCTTTATGTCGCGGATCAATACGCTTGTAGTGCCCGGTGGCAAAATGGGACTGGCAATGGAACTAGTGCTTACGCCACTGATCAAAGATATTATTTTGAAAAAGCGCGCCTTAGCAAAATTAGCCCCACCTGAAATTCCTATTTAAGTGTATCGCTCATTTCTTAGAGAGTACTTGGTTCATAAGATCTAACAACATGTGATGATCTTATGAAATTGGCCACCTCTTTTATCAAGTGATCGCAAATACATTCTGCTCTTTTTTGTTTAGTCTAACTCACGTACACTGCTGATTTTAAGTATGATGAGAGCAGTATGTCGCAAGCTATTAAAATTATTGTCGGGTCTAAAAACCCAGTAAAAGTAAATGCCGCTAAACACATTTTTGCGATGTATTTTCCCGAGCAGGTAATTGAATGTGGTGGCGTTCACGCCCCCTCTGATGTACCCGATCAACCTATAGGCGAAGAGCAGACGTGTTTGGGTGCACAAAACCGAGTTAACTACTGTAAAGCACAGCATCAAGCAGACTACTACATAGCGATGGAAGGTGGCGCAGCGCAATTTAGCTATGGTGCAGCAACCTTTGCCTATGTTGTTATTGATGACGGCGCACAGCAAGTTACAGGCCGAAGCAGTAACTTACCTTTGCCTTCGGTTTTTTATAAAGCATTGCTGCAAGGTGAAGAGCTCGGAGACGTGATGGATAAGGCTTTTAATACCACCAATATCAAGCAGCAAGGGGGTGCTATTGGTTTATTAACTGATCATCATGCAACACGAGAAAGTACCTATACTCAAGCGCTGACTCTCGCCATGGCGCCTTTTCTTAATCCCACTTTATATAATCAATAACGGATGTTTTAATGAAGTATAACTACGTATTATTTGATGCCGACGAAACCTTATTTAGCTTTAATGCCTTTGCTGGCTTACAAAAAATGTTGGCAGCTTATGACATGGATTTTACCAAGGCAGATTATGATCATTACCAAAATACCAATAAGCCATTATGGATTGCCTATCAAAATAACGAAATTACCGCAAACCACCTGCAAGTAACTCGTTTTAGTGAGCTGGCAAATAAACTTGATGTACCAGCCCAGCAGCTCAATGATGATTTTTTATCGGCAATGGCTGAAATTTGCATGCCTTTACCCGGTGCGGTTGAATTATTAAACGCCCTCAAACCTCATGCCAAGTTAGGCATTATCACCAATGGCTTTTCTCAGCTACAAGCACGTCGCTTAGCACATACTGGGCTGCAAGATATGTTCGATTGGCTGGTAATTTCTGAAAAAGTAGGTATAGCTAAACCTGCAAAAGAGATATTTGAGCACACCTTTAATTTAATGGGGAATCCACCGAAAGAGCAAATTTTAATGGTAGGTGATACCGCCAGCAGTGATATTCTTGGTGGACGAAATGCAGGCATAGACACCTGCTGGTTACAGCACCCAGGGGTAATCTTACCTGAAGGTATTAAGCCAACGTATCAAGTCACTGAGTTAAAACAGTTACAAACCATTTTAGGTCTGTAATACCTGACTGATTATGCTGACAAACAGCCAAAAAAAATGACGACTAATAAGCGTCTTA
>NZ_BADU01000154.1:0-87904 GCF_000239875.1 Pseudoalteromonas sp. BSi20311
GCCAATAGCGACTGTATTTTTTTCATCCTTAAATACTTCAATTGCTGAAACACTCGGTGTAGCTAAAACACCTGCAATCGCCAGCGATACTAATTTTATTTCATTCCGTGTGTGCCTTGCCTAATAAAGACGTTTTTATGATTACTAAATTTGAAGTGGTGCAGACTAGCAAAGCAATAAAAGGCTCAAAAGTGAAAAATTATCAATGAATATTAATGCAAAAATTGGGTGTTGTTCATTTTAAGTTAATGCTGTTTTCATTTTGTAGCCGTATAAACTACTATCGAATTTTGGAATAAGACATTTGGCTTAAATGCAGGGGAGGGGGAGTTGAGTTTTTTTCATAGTTATTACTTTCGGCATAGGTAGAGCTAAAACTCTAATACTATAAAAAACGTTAATATAGCCGTATAAAATGTTAATAAAAGTAAAATGCGACCAATTAGCGGTTTAGCACGTTTAATTTAGTTATTTGTCTGTAACGGCGATTGTTTTTTTATTAAACATATTTTTACTGCATAAACAGCACAAGAGTGAATTTTACTCAGCTTTTTTGTCCATTTATCCGTCCATTCCTTTGTCTGTTTTAATGCTTTAATAGTTAATAAACAGCGCTTCTTTACTTTAGGTTGTTACATAAACTTTCATAGAAAAAATCACTCGTTTGGTTTAAACTGCGCGCAATTTAAATACTTCAGTCTCCCTTGGAGGGTAGCGCTATTATTAGTACAGCTAACATCACCATGCAATTTGGTGCTAAACCGTTATTTGAAAATATCTCAGCTAAATTTGGCGAATCAAACCGTTATGGTTTAATTGGTGCCAATGGGTGTGGTAAATCAACGTTTATGAAAATTCTAAGCGGTGAGCTTGAGCCATCATCGGGTAATGTAAGCACAGATCCTAATGAACGTGTTGCTAAACTAAATCAAGATCAATTCGCTTACGAAGAGTACTCAGTGATCGATACTGTAATTATGGGTCACAAAGAGCTTTGGGATATTAAACAAGAGCGTGACCGTATCTATAGCCTACCTGAGATGAGTGAAGAGGATGGCATGAAAGTAGCCGACCTTGAAACTGAGTTTGCTGAAATGGATGGCTATTCTGCCGAGTCAAAAGCGGGTGAGCTATTATTAGGTGTTGGTATAGCGACAGAGCAACATTACGGTCCTATGTCTGAAATCGCACCCGGTTTTAAATTGCGTGTACTATTAGCTCAAGTGTTGTTTTCAGACCCTGATATCATGTTGCTTGATGAGCCTACCAATAACTTGGATATATACACGATTAAGTGGTTAGAAGATGTACTTAATCAACGTGACTGTACCATGATTATCATCTCGCATGACCGTCATTTTTTAAACTCGGTTTGTACACACATGGCCGATATTGACTATGGTGAGCTACGTATTTACCCGGGTAATTACGATGAATATATGTTTGCAGCAACTCAAGCTCGCGAACGTTTATTGAGTGAAAATGCCAAAAAGAAAAGCCAAATTGCTGAACTACAGCAGTTTGTATCGCGCTTTTCTGCTAATGCCTCAAAAGCAAAGCAAGCCACTTCACGTGCAAAACGTATTGATAAAATTCAATTAGACGAAGTGAAAGCCTCATCACGTCAGTCGCCATTTATTCGTTTTGAACAAGAAAAGCAGTTATTCCGTAACGCGCTTGAAATGACCAGCTTATCGCAAGGCTTTGAAGAAACTTTATTCTCAGGATTAGAAGGCCTAGTTGAAGTAGGTGAACGCATTGCTATTATTGGTGAGAATGGTGTGGGTAAAACAACACTACTAAACACCTTAGCAGGGCGTTTAGCACCTAAAAGCGGTGAGTTTAAATGGTCCGAAAATGCTAACATTGGCTATTATGCACAAGATCATGCCGATGAGTTTGAAAAAGACATGAACTTATTTGAGTGGATGGAGCAGTGGCAGCAAGAGGGTGATGACGAGCAAGTTGTTCGTAGTTTCTTGGGTCGTATGTTGTTTTCGCAAAACGATATTAAAAAATCTGTAAAAGTTATTTCAGGTGGTGAGCAAGGTCGTATGCTGTTTGGTAAAATCATGATGCATAAACCAAATATCTTATTAATGGATGAACCGACTAACCACATGGATATGGAATCTATAGAAGCGCTTAACTTAGCACTTGAAGCATATGAAGGTACTCTGATGTTTGTGTCTCACGACCGTCAGTTTGTATCATCAGTTGCTACCCGTATTTGGGAAATTAAAGACGGTAAAATAATCGACTTTAGAGGAAACTACAGCGAATACTTGGCGAGTAAAGAAGCATAACAGCAAGTATTTCAAGCATTTTAAAAAAGCCATGTTTAACATGGCTTTTTTATTGCCTGCTGGTCGCATTATTGCGGTATTTAAGTATATAATACCCGCCATAAAACCGGACATAAGTCCGCTATTTTTAAAATACATTACTGAGGAGTATTTATGACTGTTGGCATTATTATGGGTTCTAAATCAGATTGGCCAACCATGGAACACGCTGCGCTGATGCTAGAAAAATTTGGTATTGCTTATGAAACTAAAGTGGTTTCTGCTCACCGTACTCCTCAATTACTTGCTGATTACGCAAGTTCAGCAAGCGAGCGTGGCATTAAAGTGATTATTGCTGGCGCAGGTGGGGCGGCTCACTTACCGGGTATGGCTGCAGCGTTTACATCATTGCCCGTTTTAGGCGTTCCAGTTAAGTCAAAAGCGTTAAATGGTGTTGATTCATTATTGTCTATTTGCCAGATGCCTAAGGGCGTTGCTGTAGGTACATTGGCTATTGGTGAGCCAGGTGCAGCTAATGCAGGTTTATTGGCTGCACAAATATTAGGCTGTCAAAATCCTGAAATTTTCGCCAAAATTGAAGCGTTCCGTAAAGAGCAAACCGACACTATTCTAGCTAACCCAAATCCTGCAGAGTAATAATGACTATATTAATTTTAGGTGCTGGGCAGCTTGCGCGAATGATGAGCCTTGCTGGCGCACCGCTTAATTTAAATGTGGTTGCTTATGATGTTGGCAGCCAAAAAATTGTGCATCCGCTAACCAACCAAGTGTATTCAACCACACTTGAGCAAGCTATCGATGATGCCGATGCGATTACCGCTGAGTTTGAGCATATTCCCGATGATGTATTAACGCTTTGCTGTAATAGCAATAAGTTTTATCCAGGTAAACAAGCAATAAAAACCGGTGGTGACCGTTCACTTGAAAAAGCCTTGTTAGATAAAACCAAAGTAGCTTGTGCGCCATACCAACTTATTACTGAAAAAGCGCATCTTGAACAAGCAGTTAAAACATTAGGCAAACCGTTAGTAATAAAAACCTGTCAAGCTGGGTATGACGGCAAAGGCCAGTGGCGTTTAAAATCAGATGATGAAATAGACACTATTTGGGCTGAAATGGCTGACTTTATTGCATCAGGTACAGAGCGTGCACCTCATTCAATTATTGCTGAAAAAATGATCCCGTTTGATCGTGAAGTCTCTATTATTGGCGCGCGCGACAAAGAGGGTAACGTTGCAATTTATCCACTTACAGAAAATCAACATACAAACGGTGTGTTAACCCTTTCACTAGCCGGTAAAGATAATAGTTTAGTAGAGAGCCAAGCGACCTCGGCATTTACTCGTATAGCACAAGAACTTGATTATGTAGGTGTATTGGCCATAGAGTTTTTTGATGTTCAAGGTACGTTATTAGTTAACGAAATAGCTCCTCGAGTGCATAACTCAGGACACTGGACACAGCAAGGTGCTCACTGCTCGCAATTTGAAAACCATATGCGTGCTGTTGCAGGGTTACCTTTGGGTAATACGCAAATTAAGCAACCTACTGCTATGATCAATGTATTAGGCCAAGCACATATTCCTGCTGATGTTTTAAAAACGGCGGATGTAACCAGTCACTGGTATGGTAAAGGCGTTAAGCCCGGTCGTAAAATGGGGCATATTAATGTTTCGGGTGAGAGTTTACAGCAATTAGGTAGCCGCCTAAGTGAACTTACATCTTGCTTGCCAGAGCAGGATTACCCAGGTGTATTAGCTACCAGCAAATCGCTATTATAAGTTAAAAAATAAAGCGATAAATTTAATGCAATTTATCGCTTTACCTTCTAAAGGTTGTTTTTCAATGGTTCATCCAAAGTTTCGTACTATTGTGTTTGCTTTTTTTATGGCACTTTTCATGTCAGGGTTTATGTCATTTGTTATTTCAATATTTAATGTGGGTATGGTCGATAATATTGTAACTATATGGCTTAAAGCGTGGTTATTTGCTTTTTGTATTGCTTTTCCCACAGTTGTATTTGTTGCCCCCGTTGTCCATAAACTGACTAATAAACTTATTCGGGCTTAAAACTATGATGATCGCTAAACTGCATAAGCCAACATTCATATTATTACTGGCACTGTGTATGACTCCGTTTATAGGAGCAGGAAGTGCATTGGTATTAGGCGCCATATTTGCCATTACCTTAGGCAACCCGTTTAGTGAGCTTTCTCAAAAGGCCAGTAAAGTGATGCTCAAGCTTGCCGTTGTGGGCTTAGGCTTTGCTGTTGATTTTAATGAAGTAATTGAGGTGGGACGCAGCTCTTTAGTATTAACAATTGTTAGTATTACTGCCATAATCGGGCTTGGAGAGATTTTAACCCAGGTTTTTAAGCTTAATCGTAATACAGGCGTGCTAATTTCATTTGGTACCGCTATTTGCGGTGGCAGCGCCATTGCCGCTATGGCACCGGTCATAAAAGCTAAAGATCACGAAGTCGCTGTTGCCTTAGGGATTGTATTTTTACTCAATGGCGTGGGATTATTATTATTTCCCGCAATTGGGCACTATTTTGAGTTAACCCAACAGCAATTTGGTCTGTGGGCCGCATTAGCCATTCACGATACTAGCAGCGTAGTGGGGGCATCGGCTACTTATGGTGCTGTGGCACTGAGTATTGCCACTACGGTAAAATTGACCCGTGCGATGTGGATCATTCCTTATACAGCGGTTGCGGGAGTGTTTATGCGCTCTGACGAAAAGGCGAGTATTCCTTTATTTATTGTGGGCTTTTTATTAGCCGCATTAATTAATACTTATATGCCGTCGTTTTCATCCACATGGGAACTTATTAATAGTGCGGCTAAGCAATTATTAGTGATGACACTGTTCCTAATTGGCAGTGGTTTGTCGTTATCAGTGCTTAAACAAGCAGGTATAAAGCCGTTTTTGATGGCCATTACTTTGTGGGTTATTGTCAGCAGCACTATTTTATTATTAATTATAGATGGATTCATATAATGAAACGTAATCTGAGTATTACAGCAATCAGCAGTGTGTTATTTGCTGTTTTTTCTACCAGCCCTGTATTGGCTGAATCGCTACGCGTAGCAACCTTCAATGTTAGTATGGACGCCACTAATTACACCGCTAAAAATGAACAAGTAAAAAGTGATGCACTGGTAAACGCGCTTCGTTCAGACCACCAGCAAATTAAAAATATTGCTGAAATAATCCAACGTGTCCGCCCAGATGTGGTGTTACTCAATGAGTTTGACTACATTCCAAAAGAGCAAGGTATCGAGTATTTTAAAAGCCACTACTTAAATGTAGGGCAAAATAATCAAGCAGCAATTGATTACCCATACGTTTACATCGCCCCCGTTAATACTGGCTTAGCAACTGAGTTTGACTTAGACAACGATGGTAAAAAAACCGGTGTAATGGGTGATGCACAGGGCTTTGGTTTTTTTGAAGGCCATTATGCAATGGCGTTTTTATCTCGTTATCCAATTGATTTTGACAATATCAGAACCCTGCAAACCTTTAAGCACAAAGATTTACCCAATGTAAAAATGCCGGTTGACCCAAAAACCAATACCAATTGGTATAACGATGCAGAGTGGAATGCTTTACGTTTAAGCTCTAAATCTTTTTGGGATATACCCGTAAAGGTAAACGATAAAGTAGTCCATATGTTAGCGTCGCATCCAACACCGCCTGTGTTTGATGGCGATGAAGACAGAAATGGCATTCGCAACCATGATGAAATTAGGCTCATTGCTGATTACGTTAATAACGAAAGTTACCTCTATGATGATAACGGTAAAAAGGGTGGCCTTGCAGCACAATCCCGATTTGTGATTTTAGGTGACTTAAATGCCACTGCTGAGGGTGATAAAAAGCGCACTAATACAACAGATCAAATACTTAAAAGCCCATTGATTAACGCTGGCTTCATTCCAACAAGTGAGGGCGCTAAAGAGCAATACTCACAAGCTTATGCTAAAAATTATACCGCTAGCTGGCAAGCACGGGTTGATTACGTTTTACCTTCAAACTATGGATTAACCATTAAAGATGGCGGTGTATTTTGGCCGAAAAAGCAAAGCGAATTATATCGTTTAATTAAAGATAGAAATGCATCAAGCGACCACCGCATGGTATGGCTTGATTTAACGGTTGAATAAACGGGTTATTCACCCCAATATCAGCGTTGTTTATCTTAAATAATTGCAATTATAAAGGTGCTTCTGCTTAAATATGGTTAATTATAATAACCGTCAAGAAGCACTATGATTTTTAAATTCTCATCTTCTAAAACACTTGTTGCAATCGCTGTTGCATCAAGTGTTATGTTAGCGGGTTGTACCGCAACCGCCACAACTTCTACTGACTCATCTATTCAAACAAATATCACCGTTGCTAATGTTGTTAACACGCCCGCAGATTTGGGCGAATCAAAAATCACCCTTGAACAAGCCATGGCGCATCCTGATTGGATTGGACGCCAGCCACAAAGCGCTTTTTGGAGTGCAGATTCAAGTACCATTATTTATGCGCGTAAGCAGCAAGGTAGTGAGCTAAGAGATTTATTCACTCAAGCTGTAAACTCACAAACAGCAGAGCAAGTGGCACTAGAAAAATTACACCGTGTTGGTTCAAGTAAAGCTGTTTTTTCTAACGATAAATCACTTCAAGCTTATGTGTTTGAGGGTAACGTATTTATCAAAAACGTAAAGTCAGGCGTAATTAAACAAATTACGCAAAGCTCTGCTACTGAGTCAAAACCACAGTTTTTAAACGATGGTAACTTAGCGTATCGTCAAGGTAATATCTTTTTCAAAGTGGATTTAACCACAGGTTTAACCCGCGAAATAGCCAATTTAAAACTCGCTGACAAACCACAAGGCGTAAAAGAACCATCAACTTATATTGCCAAAGAGCAACATAAGCTTATTGATTACATTGCACTGCAGCACAAAAATAAACAAGATAAGCATGCGCGTAAAGAGCAAGTAAAAGCTAATAACAGCTCAATTGCTAACACTCATTATTATTTAGGCGATGGCAACACGGTTGATGAAGCAGAGCTTTCTCCAAATGGCGATGCGTTAATTGTAGTCGTACAAGAAAAAAGCTCATGGCGTGGTGAAGGCGATATTATGCCTAATTACATCACTGATGATGCGACGATAGAGCCTAAAAAAGTTCGCCGCCGCGTAGCTGATTCTAAAAAGCAAACTTCTGAGCTTGTTTATATTAACCTTGCAGATCAAAGCCAAACCACATTAGGGTTCAATACCTTACCTGGTTTTGATGAAGATGTACTTGCTGAGGTTAAAAAAGAAAACTACGCCCGTGAAGGCAAAACCTATAAATCTAAAAAACAGCCTCGTGGTATTAACGTTATTTCAGATTGGGGTTGGAATCAATCACCTATTAGCTGGAACGATGATGGTAGCCAAGTAGCTATTATGCTTGAAGCATGGGATAACAAAGATCGTTGGTTAGCCACTGTAGATTTTGAAAATAACAAACTTGTCTCTCAACATCGTTTACATGACGATGCGTGGATTGCCTATGCGTTTAACGACTTTGGTTGGTTAAATGATTCCACTACCTTGTATTATTTATCTGAAGAGTCGGGCTATAGTCAGCTTTATAAAAAGCCACTTGATGGTAAAGCGACTGCGCTTACCATGGGTAAATTTGAAGTATCTAATTTAACCCTTACTGATGACAATAGCGCTATTTACTATAAAGCGAATGTTGAGCATCCTGGCCTTTACGAAATTTACCGTGTAAACCCACAAACAGGTGTTAGTGAGCAAGTAACAGACTTAAATGGCATGACGGATTATACCTTAAGCCCAGATCAGTCTAAGTTATTATTAAGACACTCTAAAATTACCATGCCCACTGAGCTTTATGTGGCTGAGGCTAAAGCAAACACAACCGCAACTCGTTTAACTAACACGGTATCTGAGACGTTTTTAGCTAAAAAACTCACGGCGCCTAAAATTGTTGCTGTGCCTTCAAGCCATACAGATCAGCCAATATACGCCAAAGTTTATTACCCGGCTGATTACCAAGAAGGTGAAACAGGTAAAAACCGTAAAGCGGTTATTTTTAACCACGGTGCCGGTTACCTGCAAAATTCACACATGGGTTGGTCTGGTTACTTTCGCGAATTTATGTTTCATTCATTACTTGCCGATGAAGGTTACGTAGTGATGGATATGGATTACCGTGCTTCTAAAGGTTATGGCCGTGATTGGCGTACTGCTATTTACCGCCAAATGGGAACACCTGAAACACAAGATTTAGCTGACGGCGTAAAATGGATGGCTGAAAATGCCAACGTTGATACTCAAGCGGTTGGTACTTATGGTGGTTCATACGGCGGATTTATGACCTTTATGGCGTTATTTACCGCGCCAGATTTGTTTCAATCAGGAGCGGCGCTTCGCCCTGTGACTGATTGGGCACATTACAACACGGGCTATACCGCTAACATTTTGAATCACCCAGATGTTGACCCAATTGCTTATGAACGTAGTTCTCCTATTTACTATGCTGAAGGGCTTAAAAAGCATTTATTAATCAATGCGCCTATGGTTGATGATAATGTGTTCTTTCAAGATTCAGTGCGTTTAGTGCAGCGTTTAATAGAACTTGAGAAAGAAAACTTTGAAACAGCAATCTTCCCAGTAGAGCCGCATGGTTTTGTGCAGCCTTCGAGCTGGTTAGACGAATACCGTCGTATTTATAAGTTGTTTAAAGAAACACTATAAATAGCGGTAAATTAATAAAAAACGCCACAATGTGGCGCTTTTTTATTCTTTATTTTTGCTGATGAATTTAATAATTAAAGGAACGCCCAACAATGCGCCGCCAATCGCGCCAATTAAATGTGCATCAACAGCCACCGTTGAGTTGATCAATGCGCCTATATCAGCACTAGGGCCATTTATTTGTTCAGCGATTAACTTTACCCACACACCAATAAACAACACATAACCCGATTTAAGTCCAACAGTGACATCCTTTATCGCTCCCCAAATGATCACGCCATGCAATAGGGCACTAAGCCCTGTGTAAATTGTAATTGTGGGGCAAAACCAAAAAACACCTAAGCCACACCAAATTGCCAATGTGGCAATATTAAAACCATATCTGCTTGGTGATGTGTACTCACCATGCAATAACCATATAAGCGCGATACCGGCACAATTCAACCCTAAGTGCGCCCAGTTGGCATGTACAAATTGGCTGGTAAATAAACGCCATAGTTGGCCTCGTTCAATCAGTTGACGATTAAATTCAAGTTCGTCGTTTATACCCAGCCATGCTAAAAGTGAGCTTAATAAAATTAAACACAAAGGAGGGAAAACATAGCGCGGCTGAAGAGGTAAATTAAGCATTTAGGGATCATTTTTATATTTATTTTTGCATATTGTGCCTGTTTAACTTTAAGATGCCAATTATCTTCCATGCAATTTAAGTTTAATCAGTAATTATGAATTTTAAGCTCCACTCTTTATTTGCTCTCTCTTTAAGTGCACTGTCTTTACCTTTATTTGCACAGCAAGCAAGCCAAATTGAAACACGTGAGCCTGAAGCGGCTACTGGCGTTGTACAAAAACAATTAGTGGCTGGTGATAAATATATGGTTGCCGCGGCAAACCCGTATGCTTCACAAGCGGGTAGAGCCATTTTAGCCCAAGGCGGTAGTGCTGTTGATGCCGCTATTGCCACACAATTAGTACTTACATTAGTCGAGCCGCAATCATCAGGCATTGGTGGTGGTACATTTATGATGTATTACAACAAAGCTAATAATAAACTTACCAGCTTTGATGGCCGCGAAACCGCACCGAGTAATGCCGATGCTAACCTGTTTTTAAATAAACACGGCAATGCAGTAAAATGGATAGAAGCGGTTGTAGGTGGCCGCTCTGTAGGCGTACCTGGTATATTACATGCGTTTGCCAGCGCCCATAAACAGTATGGCACCTTACCTTGGGCTAGCTTATTTAAACCTGCAATTACCCTTGCTGAGCAAGGGTTTGAAGTATCGCCTCGATTACATGGGTTACTGGTTAGGCAACTAAACCCAGGCGTAATGAGTATGCCGGTGATTAATGAGTATTTTTTCCCTAATGGCAAAGTAATTGAAGTAGGTAGTATTAAAAAAAATCAGCCACTGGCTAATTTATATAAAGATATTGCTTCAAAAGGAATAGATGCGTTTTACAAAGGCGATAACGCTAAAGCCATGGTAAAAGCGGTGCAAAAATCAAAAATCGCGCCTGGTAAATTATCTGTGCAAGACCTTGCTAATTACAGCAGTAAAGAGCGTGCACCCGTTTGTATAAAATATCGAGTGTATAATGTGTGCTCTATGGCGCCTCCTAGCAGTGGTGGTGTTGCAGTGCTACAAATTTTAGGTTTGCTTGAACACAAAAACATGGCAAATATTAAAGCCAATAGCGCCGAGGCAATTCATTACTTTAGCCAAGCCTCACGTATTGCATTTGCCGATCGTAATAAATACATTGGCGATCCTGACTTTACCCAAGTACCTACTCAAGAGTTATTAAATAAAGACTATATTGCCACCCGCGCAAAATTAATTACTGAAAAAGATCAAAAAGCATTGCCAGGCAATCCAGTGGATTACTTAAGCTATGCAAATGATGATTCTTTTGAGCTGCCCTCTACCTCACACGTATCGATTGTTGATAGCAACGGCAACGCCGTATCAATGACCAGCTCTATTGAAATGGCGTTTGGCTCAACAGTGATGGTAAATGGTTATATTTTAAATAATCAGCTAACTGATTTTTCACTTTCGCCACGTAAAAATGGCAAGTTAGTGGCTAACAGAGTAGAAGCGCATAAACGCCCGCGTAGCTCAATGTCACCGGTGATGGTATTTAACCAAGATGGCAGCTTACGCTTAGTGGTGGGTTCTCCTGGTGGGAGTCGTATTATTGATTATGTAGCGCAAGTGGTTATTGGTGTTCTAGATTGGGATTTAAACGCCCAACAAGCCATTAATCTACCGCGTACTACTAATCGTAATGATTATACTAGCCTTGAGAAAGGTACTGAGCTTGAAGCGCTTGTACCAGAGCTTGAAGAGCGCGGCCATGATGTACGTGTGATTGACCTAAACTCAGGCTTGCATGCGGTAGAGGTAAAAAACAACCGTTTGTATGGCGCTGCCGATCCGCGCAGAGAAGGGATGGCGTTATCTGATTTAAGTAATAATAAAGCCTCATTTAAATTTTAAAACATGTATAATAAACAGCAGGTTTGCTGCCTGCTGTTTTAAATGTAACAGATTAATAGTTAATAACTATTTGGTTGAAAATAGCATGTTAACTAACGTAAAAAAATTAGCAAACCTAAATATAATTGGCACTGTTGTAACCATTAAACAAAGCACGCAGCGCGTTTAACGTTTTAAACCCACATCAGGCAGCTAACATATTCACCAAATATGAGTGGCTTTATACTAAAGTAGCGCTTGTATTTGTACATTTTTAATGGTCTGACAAGCTTAAATGTCATTGCAATTTAGCCTTTAACAATGATAATGGCAGATCATTATTTAAGATTCAGTAAAGCTTGGAAATATGACTACAAATACCGATCCAAATTATCTTTATATTCCTTATTCTGGCCCAGGCCTAATTGAAACCCCGTTATTGAATAAAGGAAGTGCATTTAGCCAAAAAGAGCGTGAAAACTTTAATCTTGCTGGTTTACTTCCACCTCGTTACGAAACAATAGAAGAGCAAGTTGAGCGTTGTTACCAACAGTACTCAAGTTTTAATGACAACTTAAATAAGCACATCTATTTACGTGCCATTCAAGACAATAACGAAACGCTTTACTACCGTTTGGTACGCGATCATATTGAAGAAATGATGCCTATTATTTACACCCCAACGGTGGGTGATGCCTGTGAGAAGTTTTCTGATATTTATCGCAGTGCCCGTGGTTTGTTTATTTCTTATGAAGATCGCTTTCAAATTGACGATATTTTACGTAATGCCACTAAAGGTAAAGTTAAAGTTATCGTGGTTACCGATGGCGAACGTATTTTAGGCTTGGGCGACCAAGGTATTGGCGGTATGGGGATTCCAATTGGTAAGCTTTCTTTGTATACCGCCTGTGGTGGTATTAGCCCAGCGTACACATTACCGGTTATGCTTGATGTAGGTACCAATAACGAAAAACTATTAAACGACCCAATGTACATGGGTGCTCGACATAAGCGTATTGCGCAAGATGAGTACGATGAGTTTTTAGATTTATTCATTAAAGCGGTTAAGCGTCGTTGGCCAAGCGTGTTACTGCAATTTGAAGACTTTGCACAACCAAATGCTATGCCATTATTAAAGCGTTACCGTAATGAAATTTGTAGCTTTAATGATGACATTCAAGGTACTGCATCGGTTACTGTGGGCTCTTTATTAGCAGCTTGTCGTGTTAAAGGCGCTAAACTATCGACTCAAAAAGTCGTGTTTGTCGGCGCAGGCTCTGCAGGTTGTGGTATTGCTGAACAAATTGTTAGCACTATGGTGGCTGAAGGCATCAGTGAAGCACAAGCACGCAGCCAAGTGTTTATGGTTGACCGCTTTGGCTTGTTAACTGATGGCATGGAAGGCTTACGCGACTTCCAACAAATGTTAGCGCAACCAACAAGCTGCCTAGCCGATTGGACTTACAGTGGCGAATACGCGTCATTATTAGATGTAATGCACTGCGCTGAACCAGATATTTTAATTGGTGTATCAGGTCAACCGGGCTTATTTACTGAGCAAGTTATTCGCGCTATGCACGCGAAATGTGAAGCACCTATTATTTTCCCGTTAAGTAATCCATCTAAACAAGTAGAAGCTTACCCAGAAGATGTTATCAAATGGACTGATGGTAAAGCGATTGTAGCCACAGGTAGCCCATTCGACCCAGTTGTTTATAACGGCGTGACTTACCCCATTCCTCAATGTAATAACAGCTATATTTTCCCTGGTATTGGTTTAGGTGTAATTGCTGCTAAAGCAACGCGTATTACCGATGCAATGTTAATTATGTCGAGCGAAATGTTGGCAGAGTCATCACCATTAGCCAATACAGGTAAAGGTAGCTTATTACCTGCGTTAACAGAAATTGAAACGCTGAGTAAACGCATTGCTTTTGCAGTCGCTAAAAAAGCGATTGAAGAGGGCGTTGCCCTTGAAATTTCAGATGATGCACTGTGGGCAGCCATCGACAGAAACTACTGGTTACCGAAGTATCGTAACTACAAGCGTTGCAGCATTTAATGCTTCATTACTAAAAAAACAGGCTTTTGCCTGTTTTTTTATGCTTGTTCATCTGCAATTAACCACATAAGGTGTTAACTAAGGCAATCAAATTTAAAAGGATAGACTTATGAAAACGCTTTCGATTATAACGGCTGCTTTGCTGAGTACGTCAGCCTATGCAACCAGTGCTCCTGAAGAGCCGCATATCTATGTTAAAGGTGAAGCTTCACTAACAACTATGCCCGATCATGTTCTATTAACAGTAGGTATTACTGAAATAGATAAAAACTTAATTGCCGCAAAAAAACAAACCGATACCACTATGGCCAACGCAATTAGTTTAGTAAAAAAACTAGGTGTAGCTGATGCCGATATTAATGCTGGTCAAATCTCAATCTATCGCGATAATCAATATAACCGTGAAACAGGTAAGCAAGAGTTTACCGGCTTTAAAGTATCGAGAACGCTGACAATTAAACTTTCTGCGATTAATAAATACCCTGAGCTTTTACAAAGCTTAGTTAATAATGGCATTAATGAAATTAGGCAAACCCAATTTTTAGCGAGCAACTATGATGAGCTGCATAAAAAAGCGCAAAAAATGGCAATTAAACAAGCTAAAGCAGCGGCAAAAGAATTAAGTGCTGATTTTGATGTTGAATTGAAAGGCTTATATAGTGCGTCTTTAAGTCCGCTTGATATGCCATCAGTACCTTACATGCGCAGTGAAAAAGTAATGATGGCTGATGGTGCACCGAGCAACTATGTACCCGATGCATATCATGCTGGTGAAATTACAATAAGCGCATCAAGTTACGCAATTTATTATATTGATTAAGCGCTTATAGGTGGGTGGCGCTCAAATCGTGCCACCAACTGCTTTCCTTGTGACTCACTAATACGCACAATGGCATACAGCATATTACTAATCTCTTGACGATCGTATTCGTTAACTATGTGCTGATTAATATCATCAACAATGGCATTTAAATAATTAAACACACTGTTTCGTGCATCCACATTCTCATTAGCAATAAATAAAATATTTTTAAATGCCTCAATAACGTTAGTCATTACATAGGCATCGGCTTTTGCATAATTGCGTAAAGGGGTGAAGTTATCATGAAGTAGTTCATCAAAACTGGTTTCATGAAAGTACAACAATGGTTGCTCATCTTTTTCATAGCATGAATAATTTATTGCATTAATCTTTAGTCGTTCTATTAATAATATACTCAACATATCAATAGATTTAACGGCAGTACCCGGATCGTTTATTCCTGGGCTCATAGCTTTTACCGCAATTTCAGAAATTTGCGTTAAACCGTAGCGGTAATGGTCACTAATGTATTCTTCTATATAAAATATAAAACAGTCTAGGATTTTCTCAATTAACGCTTCGTTCTCAGAAATATCCTTATTACATTTTAAAAACGGGTAACCTTTAACTGTAAAGTAACCTTGCTTAACCGTAATAAACAGCTCAATGTTTTCATCTGCTAGCAGGGCACACAATTTATTAGTGTGAACCCCTTTGTAGTAACCCTCGGTCGTACTATTTATTGAATGCCAGTTTGAAAACTCGGGAAAGTTATCAACGGGGTTTTCATTTTGCATATTGATAATGTCTTGAATTTCTTTTTTGGTTTGCCTAAACAACCCATTTAATACGTTATCAACTTGAATTGCTTTTGAAATAGAGTGAATAAAAAATACAAATAACCCTAAAGAGATTAACCCAAAAACAAGCGCAAACAACACGCCAAGAGACGGAATAGCAGTGTTACCATTATCGAGTTTGTTTATATTTATCAGCATGATAATTGAATAAATAATACTGCCTAAATAAAACCCTAATACCATTTGATGTGACTTGCGTGTTATCAACCCTGGAACAACTCTCGGTGATAAACTTGCACTAGCTGCATTTAATACCACCATTACCATAGAAAAACTAAAGACGGTTAACGAAATAATACTGCCTGCAAGAGTACTTAAAATGGTGCGTGCGTTTTCTGCGCTATCAACTAATATAAAAGAAATTAATGTTTTAAATTGTTCTATGGGGGCTAAGTACTCGACTGACATAGTCAGCACAGCAAAAAATAAAAATGCCACCGACAAGACTGAGGGGTAAAATCCAATACTGTTAATTATTTCCCGATAGATATTGGTTATTCTCGTTCTTAAATACACATAATATCCTTACTAATTACGATTCCAGCTCATAAATCACTCTACCACAAATGGTGATTTTACTGCTTTAGTTATGTGTTATTATTGCTTAAAAATTAAATGGAAAATACTGTGATCATATCAAGTTATGCCGCTTTACTGGCACTATATTATATTTACTTGAGTATTAATGTTGTAAAAATACGCAAGGCTGAAGGCATTTCACTTGGTAATGGGAGTCATCCTGCACTTGAGCGTGCAACTCGGGCTCACGGTAACTTTATTGAGTACGTGCCAATTAGCCTAATTTTACTGTTCTTATTAGAGTATCAAGGGTTAGCGAGTCACTATGTGCATGCACTCGGTGGTTTGTTATTTATTAGCCGTGCGCTTCATGGCTCTGCTATTAGTACTAACAATTTGAAAGCACGTGTATTAAGTATGATGATGACATTTGCTATTCTTTTTGTAAGTTCCTTAATTTTATTGTTAAGTCGATAAATAAAGATGCGATTCGCTATTGTTTTTATAAGCTTATGTTTTGCCACTTCGTTGGCGTCATTTGTAGGGGCAATAGAAAATGACAATAGCAATCAAAGTATTGATGGTTTAAATTATGTTTATCCTAAAACGATGCGAGTGGGTGAAGATGAAATTCTTTATCCGTTAGTTTTATTGAGAACGGCCTTACAATACAGCGGCGCAAAATATACATTAAAAGCATCGAGTATTTCTATGCCTCAAAGCCGCTCATTAAAACAAATTATACATAATGATGAAGTCAACGTTGCATGGACCATGACTTCACAGCAGCGAGAAAAAGAGCTATTGCCCGTAAGAGTGCCTATTTTTAAAGGTTTATACGGGTGGCGTTTACTTGTCACTACACAGAATAAACAAAAACAATTATCAAGCCTAAAAAAAATTGATGACTTTAAAGGTATCCACTTTATTCAAGGTCACGACTGGCCAGATACTCAAGTTTTATTAGATAGTGGATTAACGGTATCAACATCAATTGAATACAGCTCATTATTTAATATGTTAATAAAAGGCAGAGGAGATGTATTCCCTCGATCGTTGCTTGAAGTTGAAACGGAGCTAAATACCTTTAAAGGTGATGCAAAACTTACAACTCTTCCTCAGTTAATACTGCAATACCCAAGTGCAATTTACTTCTTTTTTAGTAAAGATACGCCCGAGTTGGCCTATGCAGTTGAAAATGGCTTAGCGGTCATGCGTAAAAATGGCGAGTTTGACCGCTTATTTAATGCGTATCATCGCAGTGCCATTGAGCATGCAGATATCAAAAATAAGATTATTATTAGATTAGAAAACAAAAACTTACCCTTACTAACACCACTTGATAATACTTCACTTTGGTTTTCAGAAAAAGACATGTAAAACCCCATGAAACAAAAAATATTTATTATTGGCTTACCGCGAACCGGTACCACCAGTGTATGTAATGCATTTTTACATTTTGGTATACCAACTGCTCATACTGCATACACTACCGCCTGTTTTGATAATGCGGTCGCAATTGCAGACACCCCCATATTTAACGATTTTAAAGTATTAGATAAATACTATCCTGGCGCAAAATTTATATATTTAGAGCGAGAGCTTACTACATGGATACCATCAATAAGACAGCTTTTACAGCGAATGCACACTAATTTAATCCGTACAGATGGTGGCTTTAACATTCATTTAAAGCGCTGTTATTTAAATACATTTAAAGACTTTTCACTAGAGAATATAAATAACGATCAGTATTTAACTGATTGTTATAACGTACACATTAATAATGCTAAGGCTTATTTTAGTAATCGAGAACATGATTTTTTAGCGATAGATATTGCCAACCCTAACAGTTTTAGTCAGCTTTGTGATTTTTTAAGTATTACCTCTGAGTTAAATGGCTTTGAAAAAATGAATATGGGGGGTAAGGTCACCGCGTGGAATGATATAAAACATCCATTAAAAATTGAGTCGACCGCGAAAGGGCGGATAGATAAATTTTTACCTTATGAGAGACAAATTTAAACCGCGAGCAAAGATTTTTATTTTTAAATACGCTAAAATCCACGCATTATTTTATAAGTTGTATCCATATGTTTGAATTAAAATACCACACGCCATTTGAATGGACCGAAGTTGTTTTAGCCGACTTTGAAACTTTTTTACAAGACCACGCTGCTGCTGAAAAAAAAGCATCGGGCATGGCTATGTCTATGCTTTCACATTACCCTGATAAGCGTAAATTAGTTAAAGCCATGACTGACTTAGCCTTAGAAGAGTTAATTCATTTCAAGCAAGTGCTGAAATTACTCATTGAGCGTGATACTAATTTAGGTGACGATAAAAAAGACCCTTACATTAAACAAATTCGCGCACACTTTAGACATGGACGCGATGGATTTTTAATGGATAGGCTACTCGTTGGCGGTGTAATTGAGGCGAGGGGACACGAACGTTTTTCTTTAGTTGCCGAAGCCTTACCAGAAGGAAAAGAAAAAGATTTTTATGTTGCGATAGCCAAGTCTGAAGAAAAACATAAAAACCTATTTGTTGAACTTGCTTACGAATACTTTGATAAACAAGAAGTTGATGATCGTTTAGAAGAGTTATTAATAATAGAAGCAGAAATTTGTAAAAATATACCATTTACTGCTGCTCTACATTAATACCTAACCACGGCATGTTGACATCAAGTTAGCATGCCAATATAAGTACTTCCCTCTATTGTTATGAAAAATATTGTTTAATAACACATAACTAGATCAACTTTACTGCACTTAGTTAACACTGCCTAACAATAAACAGCTATTATCATTTTAATGTATAGCTTGCTTTAAGGACGTGAACCGATGCAACCAATTAATCATATTGCCGTGCTTACCTCTGGAGGTGATGCTCCAGGGATGAACACCGCTTTATTTGCCATCGTAAAAACCGCTCAACAACAAGGCATAAAAGTGTCAGGAGTTCGAAAAGGATATGAGGGTTTAATTGATAATGATTTAGTGACACTTGATTGCAAAAACCTGCAACAAAGTATGCACTTGGGCGGTACCGTTTTAAAAACCGCACGTAGTGAAAGGTTTAGAACTGAGACAGGCAGACAGCAAGCTTTAGCTACAATTGAACATAATAATGTTGATGCCTTAATTGTCATAGGTGGCGATGGCTCTTTTAGAGGCTGTTTATGGTTATCACACATAACCAATATCCCTTATATTGGTATTCCCGGCACCATAGATAACGATATTGCAGGCACAGACTACACCTTAGGATTTGATACGGCAGTAAACACATCAATGCAATGTATTGATAATATTAGAGATACAGCAGAATCTCATAATAGGGTGTTTGTTATTGAAGTTATGGGGCGTGATTCCGGATATATTGGTACTTATGCAGGGCTAACTTCTGGTGCCGACTCAATATTAATTCCTGAAAATGATAAAGACATTGATGATTTATTGCTAAAGATTAGCGATTATCACAGTGAACACGCATTTATCGTGGTAGTGTCTGAAGGCGACGAAATTGGTGTTGAGCATGTGTGTGAAAAAATAGCTGCTGTAAATTCAAATATAGATTTACGTGTAACTAAACTAGGGCACTTACAACGAGGTGGTAATCCATCAGCGGCTGATCGTATGTTAGCAATTAGACTGGCTGTACAAAGTGTAAAAGCATTATGTGCTGGGGAAACCGCTATAATGGTGGGTATTTTAAATAACAAAGTATCAAATACTCCTATGCAAGATGTTGTAAAACAACACGTTATTAGTGACGAGCTACAAGGGCTGTTATCTGTATTTTGTAGATAGTAATTAAATAAGCATAATATCCAGAATGAGAAACTATAAATGAAATATTTAAGAGGTATAGCAATAAGCCTGTTATTAGTAAGCTCAGCAAGTGTGTTAGCTCAAAACAATTGTATGAATTTAAACGGCTGTGAAAAGAAAGCCTGTGAAGTTAACCAAGAATTATTAATTGCAAAACAACAAGGTAATGATCACAAAGTCGCGGGCCTTGATAAAGCACTAAAGAGTATAAATTCACATTGTAGCCACGAAGGATTAATTACAGAGTTACAACAAAAAATAGATAAGACCAGTATCGAAATTGAAGAATATAAAGCTGATATAAATAAAGCTAAGCAACAAGGCAAGTTCGATAAAATTGAAAAGTATCAGCAAAAGCTAAATGAAAAAACTAAGCAGCTACAACAATTAACTAATGAGCTTAATTGTTTAAACAAAGCAAATAGCGCGTAGTGAGTTTTATAGTTGAATACATCTTTATGGGAAAAGGGCTCAGATACAGTGATAATAACGTGCATAAACACCGTGCCGTTAGCTTGTTAAAGTATTAATTTACCCTATTTAACATAATATAAATTATAGGTAGTAATATTTAAGTGCATGTGTGGCGCTCTATTTTAATAACTTCAAGCTCACTAAGTCCAATACCAGACGGTATCGGACATTAAGTGCATTTAAACGACTATTACGGTAATTCATAGTTATCACCTTGAGGTTCCTTAATGCTTGGCTTAATATTAAACCACAAGCCGTAAAAAATGTTGAAGTATTCATATGGAATTTGTACGCCCACTCGAACCAATTTTAATTATTGATGATGTTAAACAAATCCGTGCTGACTTAAGCCAAGTGTTAGCCGGCTTAGGTTTTGATGACATTATTGAGTGTGATAATTTTGATTGTGCTAAACCCTTACTTAGCGAAAAATCACCCAACGTTATATTTTTAGATGTTGATTTACCTAATTCTGAAAGCATCGAAATTTTAGAGTCGATTAATAACGAGCACCCATATGCTCATGTGGTTATGTGCTCAGGCCATAATAGTTTTGAGACCGTACAAAATACTTGGGAACTTGGCGCAAAAGAATTTATAGCCAAGCCTTTCAACGCGCAAAAAGTTGATGCCGTAATGAAACGTTTAGAACTGATAGATTAAAGGACATTATGCAGCACCTAGTTACCACTATTATTGATGACCTATCTACCGTTATATTTGGCAAGCAACAACAAATAAAATTAGCATTAACCTGTTTGTTTAGTGAAGGTCATTTACTAATTGAAGACTTACCAGGTATGGGTAAAACCACTTTATCGCATGCATTAGCTGCTGTTTTGGGTTTATCGTATCAACGTATTCAATTTACTAGCGATTTATTACCCGCTGATATTATTGGTACCAATATTTTTAATAATAAAGAACACAGTTTTTCATTTCATAAAGGCCCGATTTTTAGTCAAGTTGTACTTGCTGATGAAATAAATCGTGCGGGTCCTAAAACCCAAAGTGCTTTATTAGAAGCCATGGAAGAACAACAAGTGACCGTAGATGGAGAAAAGTACCCGCTCCCTACTCCGTTTTTTGTTATTGCTACTCAAAACCCTTTATATCAAGCAGGAACTTATCCGCTGCCAGAATCGCAATTAGACCGTTTTTTAATGCGCATAAGCTTAGGTTTTCCACCTAAAAACGCTGAAAAAAGATTACTATTAAACAATCAAAAGCGCGATTACTCCCAATTACCACAGCGAATTAACCAACAACAACTTAAACAAATACAAGAATCTATAGCTAATATTACGCTAAGCGCTCCGGTTGTTGATTATATAATTGAATTAGTGACTTACACTCGTGAGGCTCAATCGTTATCAGCTTCTCTTTCACCAAGAGCAAGTATGGCATTGGCAAAATCAGCAAAAGCATGGGCCTATATTGAAGGTCGAGATTTTGTACTTCCCGAAGATGTACAAGCGGTATTCTCTAGTGTGTGCCAGCATAGATTAGATTTGCACAGTGAAGCGGGCAACAACCAAATTGCAGACATTTTAAAACATGTTTTAGTGCCCGTTTAAAACAATGGGTATTTTTAAAATAAAACGCCCTACTTTTATCCATGCTATAAAAAGTGCAATTTTAACGGCCTTATTAAAAAATAAGCACAAAAAAAATAGCATCACTTTAACGCATAATACTACTTATGTTTTGCCTTCCACACTGGGTGTATATTTTACGATAGTTGCGCTATTAAACTTTGTAATGGGAATTAATTATCAAAATAATTTAATTCTGTTTATGGCGTACTTAATGTTTGTGATTATTATTTTTGCCTTGTTGTTAGGTTACAGCAACGCAAAAGGATTAACTGTTAGCTTTAAATATGCCATTGAGAGTTATGCACCTCAGCCACCCCAATTAGTGTGGCAAATAAAAGCAAACGACATATGTCAGTCAATTACTTTAAGTTATCCAAATAATTTTGAACACACCTGCTATATAGAGAGTGTTAAAACCGACGCTATACAATGCCAGTTATCATTACCTTATTTAAAGCGCGGACGCTATTCACTAAAACCAATAAAAATTGCCAGCAATTATCCATTTGGTTTGGTTAGTGTATGGAGTTATATTCAACCTAGTCATGCGGTTTATGTTTACCCATCAATTATTAAAACGCTTAATCAACAATTAAGCCAAATGACTGCTAATGATGATGAAGGAGCTGAAAAACACCAAGGCGATGACGAGTTTGAAAGTTTAATTACTCATTTGCCTGAAATGGGGTTGCAGCGAGTTTCGTGGAAACACTACGCAAAAACTCAGCAATTATTAGTAAAGCAATTTAGTGATTTTAAATCTGCCGAGACACAATTTGACTTTAATTTAATGACTGGCGATACCGAGCAACGCTTAGGGCAATTGTGTTACCTAGTATGCCAAGCGTTTGAAAGCGACATTAATTACTCGTTGAAATTGCCTAATATGGTCATAGAAAATGGCTCCGGTAATTTTCATCAGCAACGCTGTTTACAAGCCTTAAGTAGTGTAGACACTGATTATGAATAAGATCAAAAATCAACGCGTTATAAATTTTTCTCTGTCATTTATTTACTTAGGGTTAGTGAGTTTTTTTATAGAGCACTTGCCCCTGCCCTTTATTATTATGCTTAGCATGTTATGTGGCTGGAATATTTTTTTAACCCTTAAATACAAACAAAAGCCCAATGCGTGGCTCGCAAACGGACTCGCTGCAATAGCATTAATTATTATGCTTAGCAGTATTGGCTTTAAAGATACCGTGGTACTGTTTGTTGCCATGCTTTTGCTGTCATGCGTTTTTAAATTACTACAGGCAAAAACAAAGCAGCATTATCAATTGATCATCACCCTCACATTCTTTTCACTTTCAGCAGTGTATTTGTTTAGCCAAACTATTTTTACTACTTTAATTATTAGCACACTGTATGTTTTAAACTTTGCGGTACTGGGTTTGCTCGAATCGAGTCATAGTTTAAAACTGTCATCGAAACAAAGCGCTAAAATAATGCTGCTGGCTTTTCCTTTGGCTGTTGTGCTCTTATTATTTTTACCAAAACTCCCTGCATTTTGGCAATTACCTGGGCCAAAAATGGCGCAAACAGGCCTATCTGAACAAGTAGACCCATTTGATATAGCTAAATTATCAAACTCTGATGAATTGGTGTTTAGAGCTAAGTTTGATGATAACTCACCCTCTACCCCTTATTACTGGCGCGCTATTGTACATGATGAATTTGACGGTAAAGCTTGGAAAACATCTTCATTTTTAAAGCAAGCAATGATGTTGCCAACCCAAAATAGCAGCAATGAAAATAGCACTCAATACTCAATAATTGCTGAGCCAGCAATGGCTGATTGGTTATATGGGATTGGCTATGCCAACAGTGACAATGAAAATGTAATTTCCAATTCAGTGGGTTTACTGCGTAAAAAACAATATAAATCCAAAGTGTTGCAATATTCCGTTAGTACTAAACCATTATCTAGTAAAAAACTTAATAGTGTAGAGCAGCGTTTTTATAAAACGCTTTCAGTGAGTAATAACCCAAGAAGTTATCAGCTGGCGCAACAATTAAAAAACAGTAGTGCTAGCGCCGATGAGCTTTTTAATAAACTGCTAGATTATTTTTCGCAAAATAATTTCAGCTATACTCTTACACCAACACCTATGCGCGGCGATGATACCCTTGATCAATTTATGTTTAACAATAAGCGCGGTTTTTGTGGTCATTACGCTAGTGCAGCAGCCTTTATTTTTAGAAGTGCTGGTTTACCAGTACGGGTAATCAGCGGATATTTAGGCGGCGAGTACAATCAAAGCAATGACTATATTACTGTTCGTCAATACGATGCGCATGCTTGGGTTGAGGTTTATACTAATGCAGGCTGGAAAATATTTGATGCAACAGCGGTTGTAGCCCCCGAACGACTAAATGGTTCTTTATCGCAAAGTGCAGCATTAAATGACGAATTTAAAAATAATATTAATTTTGGTTTAGTTAGCTTAAGTAATTATGCTGCCATAAACTGGCTACGCCTTGAATTAGAAAACCTAGATTACCAATGGTCTAGTTGGGTGCTGGGGTTTGATAAAAACAAACAACAAGATTTATTAGCGGCCCTATTTGGTAACACTTATATTTGGTTAGTACCGCTAGGGGTTATTATTGTTTTAATTTTAAGTTTTAGCGCTTATTTTATTTATATAAACCGCCCCAAGGTTACCACCAAACAACCTCCCCTGGTAAACGAGTACTATCAACTACTAAAATGGGCTAATAAGCAGGCTATAAACTACCCTGAAAATGCCCCGCCAGTTCAAACTTTACTGCACATTAGTCAACATGCCCCCTATGCAGAGCAACAAATAACCGCCTTTTGTCACTTATTTGAGCAAGTACGCTATGCGAGGCAACCATTTACCAAAGAACATAAAAATCAGGCTAAAGATCTGATAAAATTAATTAAATCTATAAAACAGAGAAATCTATGAACGCAGTTATTATTGGCGTTATTTTAATGCTGGGACTCACTTTAGTCCGTGTAAATGTGATTGTTGCAATGACAATAAGTGCACTGGTTGCTGGATTAACCGCTGGCATGGGATTGAAAGAAAGCATTGATGCGTTTAATTCAGGATTATCGTCAGGTGCAGAAATAGCGCTCAGTTATGCTATGTTAGGCGCATTTGCCGTCGCAATTTCTAAGTCAGGCCTAACACGTATTTTAGCTGCGAAGTTATTAGCTAAAGTTAATGCACAAACAGGTTCGAGTGAAACCCTGCTCAGCTATTTTATCCTGTTTATTATTTTGATTTGTGCTATTTCTTCACAAAATTTAGTCCCTGTTCATATTGCGTTTATTCCTATTCTAATTCCGCCGCTATTAGTGGTGTTTAACAAATTGCGATTAGACAGACGCGCTATTGCTTGTATTTTAACCTTTGGTTTAGCCACCTCGTATATGGTACTCCCTTATGGGTTTGGTGGAATTTATTTATACTCTATATTACATAAAAACCTAGTGGATAATGGCCTTGAAATAGTCAATACCAGCGTACCTTTGGCAATGATTATTCCTGCTATTGGCATGTTCGTGGGGTTGTTAATTGCGCTGTTTATTACTTATAGAAAACGCCGAGAATATACAAATACCGCCCTTACCGTTGAGAGTAAACAAACAGAAATTGCTAACCCCAAAAAAGTAATGATGGTTGGTTTATTTGCTGTTGTTGCGTCGTTAATTGCTCAAAATGCCAGTGGCTCTATGATATTAGGCGGCCTAGTTGGTGTGGTTATATTTAGTGTATTCGGTGTGGTTAAGTGGGAAGAAAACGGCGACGTATTTAGTAAAGGCGTGACAATGATGGCCATGATTGGTTTTATTATGATCTCAGCACAAGGTTTTGCCGCGGTCATGAAAGAAACTGGGCACGTAGCCAGCTTAGTTCACAGTAGCGCCGCTATTTTTGATGGTAATAAACCCATAGCAGCCGCTGTTATTTTATTAGTCGGCTTATTCATAACGATGGGAATTGGCAGCTCGTTTTCAACGGTGCCTATTATTGCCACCTTGTTTGTGCCTTTATGTTTAGAGCTAAACTTTTCGGTTATGGCAACCGCTGCACTTGTTGGTACTGCTGGCGCATTAGGTGATGCCGGCTCCCCTGCGTCTGATTCTACATTAGGGCCAACATCAGGACTTAATGCTGACGGACAACATGACCATATATGGGATTCGGTTGTGCCAACCTTTATTCACTTTAATATTCCGCTATTGGTGTTTGGCTGGATAGCCGCTATGGTTTTATAATTATGTAAAGGCGTGCATTGCACGCCTTTTTATTAGTCTCATTTACTACTTTAATACGCCCTCCTTATTGAAAAACTAATACTTTTTATTATATTCAATTGCTAAGTTGGCCATTAGATAAATACAGTATGATGTGTTCTTTATGGTTAATAATATAAGCACCAATCATGGTGCTTATATTATTTTTACTGTTAGGTGTTATAACTCAAAACCATGCAGCATTTTGTCACACACGACAGGTGTTGGCCTGTGGTTATCATCAACAGCAACAAAGGTAAAGCTGCCTGTAATGGCAGAATGCTTATTATCTTTGTGCATGGTTTCTAAAAATATTTCAACATCTACCTTTAAGCTGGTATTACCAACATGCGACACTTTTGAGATTAATTCGGCAAATGAACCTGCCGGAATAGCCTCTTTAAAATCTACTCTATCTGATGAAATAGTTACCAATGGTTTACGACAAAAACGGGTGGCAGCTATAAAAGCAACCTCATCCATCCATGCTAATGCATCACCACCAAATAACGTATTATGATGGTTAGTACGCCCAGGAAATACTGCTTTTGTCACCGAGGTGGTTGAATCTTTTATACGCTGCGCAATAATGGCTTCGCGCTCTACTTGAGTCATAATCTCTACTTTTTGTTTGCTAATGTGTCTTGCATTAATAATGCAGGGTCAAGGCGTTCGCCTTGCCAATTAAATCGCCAATCTAAATGCGGGCCAGTTACACGGCCAGTAGCACCTATTTCAGCCACCTTTGTACCTTGTTCAATTTTCTGCCCTACTTTTACATCAAGCTTGCTTAAATGAATATAAGTAGAGGTAACCCCATGACCATGATCTAAAATTAATGTGCCACCTGAGTAATATAAATCGGGTTCTGCAAATACTACGGTACCGCTGATCGGCGCATACACAGGTGAACCTGTTTTGTTTGCTATATCTAAACCAAAATGAGGCCTGCGAGGTTCGCCATTAAAGTAACGTTGGCTACCATACACACCTGAAATACGCCCTTTTGCAGGCCTAAGTACTGGTTGTAAAAAGTATTCTAAATCAGAGTTAACAGCGCGAGCCTTTCTTACGGCAACGGCTTCACGGCTAATGCGTTCACTCACCGCTTTTGGTGGCGATACGTATTTTTTAGCAACACCAGTAATTTTATCTATATTGTAATCGCGAATAGTTATAACTAAATCTTGGCTGTGGCTTTTACCGCTGTTATCTACCCAGCTTAATGTATGCACAGGTTTTGCATCTCGGCCAAAACCAAATACAAATAAGCCACTGTCTGCAAGCTTTAACAACTTACCATTAAGGCTCACCGACTTAGCGTTTTCTAATTGCCCTGTTACTAGTCCGCCTTGAGTTAAGTGCCCTTTTAGCTCAAGCGCCATAGCACTAAAGCTAGTTGATACGATTAACGCCGAAACTAATAAGGTTTTAAGCATAACTAATCGACCCCTTACCAACGCCTTCGTAGGCGGTAATTTTAACGTCTTTTTCTGGGTGCTCTAATTTCACTTGGCTGGCAATGTAGTCAGCAATGCATTCTACCGTGGTATCAATCGGTAAAATGTCGCAACGCGATTCACTAATGGCCATTTCAAAATAACCTTGCGCTGCAGTATACGCAAAACAAACATCATCATTTTTAGCTGTGATATGTTTTAATTCAGAAGCGGTAATTTGATCTTCACTAGTTGCTAAGTAAATATCACGCCACTTATCAGCCCACTGTTTTTGCAAACGAGGCATAGAAATACCGCCTAGGCTTATACCAATTTGTGAGCGATGACCATGAATAATACGCTGGCAATTACCATCATGCTTTTTAAGGCCATGACTATAGTGGTAATAAAAACTCTGATTGTGCTCAGGCTTTAACACCAATTCGATTTTTTCAATATTATCAGGAAGCTGTGGCAGTATGGTGGCAACCAAATACTCTGTCACTGATTCAACGGTAATTTCATCAGTATCTATTAAACAATATGCTTGATGTGGCGCGCTCATTGCAAGGTGCTTGTTATCAGCAAATGTACAATCTAATGTTTTGTGATCAGCAAATTCGTTAATGCTGCCGTTTATGTTGTTAGGAACAGCTAAACGGTGATCAATACACTCATCAATAATGCCTTTAATTTGCTTTTTAACTAAGCCAAAGTCTAACACCATAGACTCTTCGTTTAGTTTGCCATGTAAAGTCAAATCAACAATCCAACTTTCGCCAACTGCACCGCGTTTATTGCATAAGTAAGAAAAATCAATCACAGTGAGTGAGTTAACAAAAAGGGTCATAAATTTCCTTTAAACTGATTAAAAGTCAGCCCTAATTATAATGATTTCTGTTAGTAATTGCGCGGTTTAATCATACTAAAATCAGTTGCATTAACTGATTGCTTATAATTAAACCATTTTTTAACTGCTCCGAGTTGTTTAGCGTACAAGTGTACGCTAAAGTACGGGGCAATTTCTAAGCAAAGATAAAGTGTTATGGAACCTAAAAATAGCTATACAAAAGAAGATTTGATCCTTTGTGGTCAAGGTGAAATGTTTGGTGAAGGAAACTGTCGTTTGCCAAGTGACAACATGTTAATGATGGATCGTATCATTTCAATTACCGATGACGGTGGTGAACATGGTAAAGGTCAAATAATTGCAGAGCTAGATATCGACCCTAGCCTTTGGTTTTTCGACTGCCACTTTAAAGGCGACCCTGTAATGCCGGGTTGTTTAGGCTTAGATGCTATGTGGCAACTTGTAGGCTTTTTCTTAGGTTGGTCTGGTGGTCCTGGTCTTGGTCGTGCATTAGGTGTGGGTGAAGTTAAATTTACCGGTCAAATATTGCCAACGGCTAAAAAAGTAACCTACCGTCTAGACATGAAACGCGTAATTAAGCGTAAATTGTTTATGGGTATGGCTGATGGCACCGTAGAAGTAGATGGCCGCGTTATCTACGAAGCAAAAGATTTAAAGGTAGGCTTGTTCCAAGATACCAGCGCGTTTTAAGTTTAAAACACGTAGCAAAAAGGCCTCCATTTGGAGGCCTTTTTGCTTTAATTAGTTATGAGTTTATGTTTTATACATATTGCGATTTTCTATTGCCTCGCGCCAACCACCAAGCCACTCAGACTTAGGATCAACTTGTTGATAAGGGCAGTGCTCTTTTGAGCGACCAGCTAAACCAGCTTTAAAACCTTGAGAATGAGCTCTTTCTAAACGATCTCTTTTCTGTCTCTTCATCGGTAAAATCCTCACCTTTATATTTATATTTTTGTAGCATTAATTTCATCTACATTTAATAAATAGCTAATAAAAATGTTTAATTCAAACTGTAAAAGCAATTAATTTGTTTGACTTTAACTAAGCTGCTGATGCAAAAATGAATTAACATTAAAAAACTTTTATTGCGTGATTTATTGTTTAATCGCAGCAATAAAATGGCTAAAACATACACCTCAAAAATTTTTGGTTTTGTACTTATGTACCATTTATATGACGCGATAAATTAGTCTAAGTTCCCAATTAATTTGTAATCGAAAAATAAACCAACATCGTTGTTTTAAGAATATTGCAAATAAACACTTGATTAATTAAAACCGATCGGTCTAATATAAGCCATGAACAAAATATCAGCAGTTACAACTAGGCGTGGCCGCCCACCTAAAATAGCCAGAGACAACGCAGATACTAAAGCGTTGCTTTTGCGTGTGGGATTAGAAACCCTAACTGAGTTTGGCTTTAGTGCCACAGGGCTCGACACCATATTAAAAAAAGCTAAAGTTCCTAAGGGCTCGTTTTATCATTACTTTAAAAGTAAAGAAGCATTTGGCTTAGCTCTGGTTGATGCGTACGACGCGTTTTTTATAGCTAAACTTAAGTTTTATTTAGAACAACCTGAAGTACCGCCCCTAGAGCGCATTGTTAACTTTACTCAAAGTGCTATTGCCGGAATGCAAAAGTATGATTACAAACGCGGTTGTTTGGTAGGAAATTTAAACCAAGAACTCAATCATTTAAGTGACGAATTTAACGCCCGTTTGATGCAAAGCTACAATGCCTGGCAAGCACAGTTAACACAGTGCTTAGACTTGGCTCAACAGCAACACTCTATCAAAGCTGATATTGATACTACACAAATGAGTGAATATTTTTGGATTGGTTGGGAAGGCGCTGTAATGCGAGCTAAACTAACACAATCAAGCAAACCACTGACTTTGTATACAGAAATGTTTTTACGCGCATTACTTAGGGTCTGTTGATCTTTCAAGGTTAAATTTGCAGCAGTCTGTTTGGTATTTAGGCAAGGCAGAGCCTATGTGGTGTGGTTATTCCCCATAAATAGGCGATAACGCAGCATCAATGCCAAACAGGCGCTGTCCTTTGGGTTCTGCCTAGGGGCGATTTACTCTTTGTTGCTCGGTTTTGACTTAGCCCACTAGGTTACAAACCTCGCGCCGCAATTAAACCGTCCCTAGTTTGAACAAATTTTAATCTACAAAGGTCATCAGACCCTTGTTAATGCATTTTTTATTACTAATTTAAAGACGATCGGTCTAAAAGGAAATCTAATGAGCAATTCTATTAAAGCTATTGTTATAGATAAGCAAGACGACAACTACAGTGCCACTTTAAGCAGCATAAACAGTGACGATTTACCAAACGAAAATGTATTAATTGACGTACTGTACAGTACCCTAAATTACAAAGATGGCTTAGCCATTACTGGCAAAGGTCCTGTAGTTCGCAGCTTTCCTATGGTACCTGGCATTGATTTAGTGGGGACAGTTACCAACAGCGACAGTGAAGAATTTAAAGCTGGCGATAAGGTTATTTTAAATGGCTTTGGTGTTGGCGAAAAACACTGGGGTGGCCTAGCCCAAAAAGCGGCTCTTAGCAGCGATTGGTTAATTCCCCTACCCGCTAACTTATCTGCTAAACAAGCTATGCAAATTGGCACCGCGGGTTACACAGCAATGTTGAGCGTGATTGCCCTTGAAAAACAAGGGATCACCCCTGACTCAGGTGAAGTGTTAGTCACCGGTGCCAATGGTGGCGTAGGCAGTTTTGCTATTTATTTACTAAGCCAGCTAGGTTATCAAGTAACCGCAGCAACAGGTCGCATGGAACAAGCTGACTATTTAAAATCATTAGGTGCAACTAATGTAATTGATAGGAACGAGTTTTCAAACTCAGGTAAACCACTACAAAAAGAACGCTTTGCTGCTGCAATTGATTCGGTAGGTAGTCACACACTTGCTAATATTTGTGCCTCACTTAAATACGGTGGTGTAGTAACAGCTTGTGGGCTTGCACAAGGTATGGATTTGCCAGCGTCTGTGGCGCCATTTATTTTACGTGGTATTTCTTTGATGGGTATTGATAGCGTAATGCGTCCTAAAGCGGATCGTGTTGAAGCATGGGATCGTTTAGCATCCCTAGTTAGTAGCGATTACTTAGATAAGATTTCGACCGAAATCACACTTGATCAGGTTATTGAAAATGCCGAACAGCTAATGCAGGGGCAAATTCGTGGTCGTGTTGTGGTTAATTGTCAAAGTTAAGCTTTTTTGCTATTAAACTCTCGTTATTAAATTTATAATACTGGCCGTATTTTTAATAACGAGAGAACACCTATGAGCAACCAAGAACTTTTCAGTAATAACCCACTGCAAGGCGTTAAATTAGAGCAAGTGGTTGAAGAACTGGTTGAGCAATATGGGTGGGAACTCCTACATGCCTACTTACAACTCAACTGCTTTAAAAATAATCCTGACATTAAATCTGCGGTTAAATTTTTACGTAAAACTGAGTGGGCACAACAAAAAGTAGATAATTTCTATTTGTATCGCCTAAAAAACTTACCTCGTCCAGATGACGTACAATACGAACTACCGCCACGCGACCGTATTATCCCTGAAGGTGACAAACCGGGTGAACCATGCGAGTTAAGTTTTTCTGATGCTAAGCGTATTCAAGAGAAAAAAGCAGCCAAGCAACGTGCCCGTACTCGTAAACAGCGTTCAAATTCAAGTAACCCTTGGGGTAACTAAGCTAATTTCATAAAAGAGCTAACTTTATTGTTAGCTTTTTTTGTTTATTGAGGAAATTAATAGCCTCGGTGTTTCCAAAAATCATCTTCTGTTTTGGTCTGTTCATTAGTTAGATTAAATGTTTTATCCGCAATAACTTTTCCTGCTAATGATAAGGTCATACGCCAGTTACCTATTTTATCTTCTATAGGCTCCCACACGGTGTCGCCTAAATAAAACGACCAATCGTTATCTTTAACGTATACATTCCCCTCAAAAGGCAGCATCACTTCGCCATCGGCATCTATAATACCGGGGTGATAAATACAATAATGTAGCTTTTCGCCTTTGGCTTTTTTGATATTTACTATTAGGCCAAATTCCACATCAATACACGCGGTTACCTTTGTGGTGAATTGCGTGATTTGTGGTAACGCTTTGTCAGCTTTGTCCCAGTTGGTATATATACCGTAACTTTCTAATGTAATTTGTGGTTTAGATTTTGCCATTTAACTTTCTATTTTTTCTTTCTATTGTTAAGCCACCAGCCTCAGCGAGTGATTTATTAATTAAGTAGTTGTTTTGGATTTTTAGGATAATAATTGCTGGGTTGCTGCTCGCATAAACTAAACTCGCGAGTATTTTTATACGGCAACTTCATAAAACCAGCTACCCCCACATCAGTTATATTAACCGCGTACTGCATGAGTTTATTTAGCAAACGTTTAAATTCAACTTCTTTGCTAGCATCGAGTAATCGATAGTAATGGTGAATCTTCATCCTATCTGGTAGTGCTTCAAAAATAATACAACCCGTATGATGTATCTGGTTTAGCTCAAATACACATTTAATCACCTTTTTAGGCAGTTGCAGTTGTTCATCGGGATCTTTACCATCTTCAAAATATGAGTGTGGACGGGTTACATCGCTGGCTTTTACATTAACCACTTCATAGTCAAGCTCAGGTAACTGGTTAAATTTAAACGCACCGGTGCCATCGCGTTCTAGCTGAATCGTTTTACGGGCATCAAATAAACAACACTTAAATAAGCCCTTTTGACTAATCGCTTGTGCCAGCATTACAGTATTATTTACCGCATCAGTAAACGCGGTTGCTAAAGCTTCATCGTGCATAATAAGTGATGACTCAACATACAAAGAATCATCTTTCCAATGAAAACTCAGCCCCCCTACTACTGGGTATTTCGCTAAGCGACTAATTGACGATAAAAACGCTTTTTCGGTATCCCCAGTATCAAACAAAAATTCTTTGTAATACCTATCTAACTGAGCATCGTTTACATCTAACAATTGCTGTTTATGGTCGGCTTGGCGTAAAAACTGTTTTCGGGAACTATATACAACGGTTTCGGGCTCAGGATCTTGGCTAAACCAAAAAGGAATGCGTGCTTTAGTGTCTTGCTTTGGTAGCTCTGGTAAAAATGCTTTTGCCATAGCTTCTATGTTACGCATAAAATAGTCGCCGGCTTTATCCCTTACACTACGCTCTTTTGAAAGCATGCCGTCAATTACATTCGCCAGCTCTTTAGGGAGCATTAAACTACTGGCCGGAATAGCCTGAGCACCAAATCGACAAGACTGAGCCGATGCAAGTGCATACAAAGTTGATGCAACCCCCTGCTCATCAAAACGAGGGGATGACTTTTCACCAGACATTTGCGCATCACCAATAAAATACACATCACCCATTCGCGCGTTAGTAGTGCTTAAATCACCCGACATTAAATCCATAAAATTACTGGCAATTGGGTTGCCTTGTTCATCTACTTGGGCATATACCGAACTACCCCAATCAACCAATGAAAGCTGCTTGGCATTTTCATCCCAAACCAAGTTAGAGGGTTTAATATCGCCATGCACAATAGGTTGTGGGCTTAATCCGTTTTTATGATGACGTAAATCAAGCAACACATTTCTCAATTTTACCGCTAAGTTCATTATTTTTGCAGCAGATAGCCGCCCTTGCTTAAGTGATACTTTTTCAAGATCTTCACCTATTGCACGAGCCATCATCAAAATGCCCTGTTTTTTTATTCGCTCAAAACCATAAAATTTTGGTATTAGCGGATTATCAATTTGAGACAGCATATACGCTTCGTCTTCAAGGCGGTCTCGTACACTTTGCGCCAGCGTTATTCTTGAAAATTTAAACACCCAAGGCAGGCCATGTTCATCATCACCCGCAAATACAAAGCCAAACGCACCCGAACCAATCATTTCAACATTTTTATAGCCAAGTAGTGTTAGCTGTTTAATACAAATGTTAAGCCATTGGCGATGCTTTTTAGCATCACGGTGCGATAACAAATAAACAGACTGTTCTTCGTTAATATAAAAGTTGCGAATTTCTTTTGCTTTCAATGCAGATTCTCTAGGTTGGTGGTTAAAAGCTGCGTAATGCCTTTATGTTTGATAGTAACGCGGCCGTTATTTTTATTAAACCTTTAAGGTCACTATTGACTTACAAAACTTATATTATTTACTAATGATTTTGACGTATATCGCTGATATTTGCGGTTTCACCGTATCCTACTTACCCATAACAGCCTAAATAGGGTAAAACACCCCTTTAAATTATTCTTAGGTTAAAAAATGAAACGTATTATAAAAGCCTCTTCAATCGCGCTTGCACTGGGTATGTGTATTAATGCACAAGCAGCAGACTTTAACTTTTCTACAAAAGTAGACAACGATGCAAACACGCTGGTTGTATTTTATAGCCAAGATGGCAACAACAGCCAATTTAAATCACTTGATAAACAATTCGATGGCCAATTACAACGTGTTATCGATATTGAAAACTTCACTGGCGATTACGCAAAAGTCACGCAACTTGTCGCGCCTAGTAAAAGTAACTACAGCCGTATTTTGGTTGTAGGTACAGGTAAAGCAGACGAATTAAATAAAGCAAAAGCGGCTAAGTTAGGCGGTAATATTCATGCTCGCCTAGTTAAAGCTAAAGTAGGCACTGCCAGTGTTATTTTTGATGATGTAACTGGCGCAAATGATAATGCTGCGCTTGCTGCTAATTTTGCCCACGGTGCAAATTTACGCGATCACCGTTTTGAAAACTACAAAAAAGAGCCAAACACTGAAACTGTTAGCTATACGTTTGATGTTGATAACACCAAGCAAACTCGCAAGCTTTACAGCCAATTAGAGAGTATTCAAGCAGGTGTATTTTTAGCACGCGATTTAACCTCAGAAGTGGCTACCGAAATGACGCCGGTTGATTTTGCCAATGCAGCAAAAGAATTAGCTTCGTTAGGTGTTACTATCAAAGTATTAGAGCCAAAAGAGCTAAAAGAGCTAGGCATGGGCGCATTAGAAGCTGTAGGTAGAGGTAGCCAGCAAGGTGCACGTTTAGTGGTAGCTCATTATAAAGGCTCTGACGATGCCCCTATTGCCCTTGTTGGTAAAGGTATTACGTTTGACTCAGGTGGTTACAGCATTAAAACCGGTGCGTCTATCGCACGTATGAAATCAGACATGGCCGGTGCTGCTGCAGTACTTGGTACTGTAAAAGCAATGGCGTTAGCTAAAGCCGATAAAAACGTAGTAGCTGTTATGGGCATGGCAGCTAATATGGTGTCGCAGTTTGCTGTAGCGCCGGGCGATGTTGTTCGTACAGCTGAAGGCTTAAGCGTAGAAATTTTAAATACCGACGCCGAAGGCCGCTTAGTATTAAGTGATGCAATGTGGTATGCACGTGAGCACTACAAGCCAGAGATCATGATTGATGTTGCAACCTTAACGGGTTCTAAAATTCGTGCTGTTGGTAATGAATACGCAGCGGTATTCTCTGATGATGACACGCTAGTATCGCAACTTACCCTTGCAGGTAAACAAGTAAACGAAAACCTATGGCGTTTACCGTTAGGTTATAAAGATATGTTGAAGTCTGACATTGCTGATATAACAAATGTAGGTTCAGGTGGCCCTGGTGCAACCACAGCCGCTACTTTCTTAGAGCATTTTGCTGGTGAAACCCGTTGGGTACATATCGACATCGCTGGTAATGCATTAGTGAAAAAAGGCAAAGATGAGCTTTCACCTGGTGGTACAGGTTTTGGTGTACGTTTACTAAGCGAATGGTTATTAGCTAACTAATCATCATTAATTTGATTAATTAAAAGCGCCAAAATGGTTTACTGTTTTGGCGCTTTTTACATTTTAGCTGGGTTGTTTTATAACTAAAGCATCATAAAATAAAACGTTAAATGGGTTTTATTATTTGATTTTGTTTAATTTATAGGCAAAGATAAAAAATCAAACAGTAACGAGGTCAAAGGAATGAAAATAACCTACCTGCTCTATAGTATTTTTTATTTATCTATTTGTTTTCTTTTTTATTTTGAACAGCTCTCCGCCATTGCCTCAGCAATTATAGTGCTGTTGTCTGGTTTCTTTTATATAAAGCCTGCCACTTCAAAAACAACTCATAACCACGACTCAGCGCCTAAACAAAGCTTCACCAATAAAATTGCGCAAAACATTACAAAAGCCACCTCGCAAAATGCCATAGGGGCTGCTGAAGTATCGTTTTATGTTGATAGCTTATCTAAAGAAATAGACGCCTGTTATAAAGAAAGCGAAACGGTGGGGCTTGCAACCCAAGCGCTATCTCATAATAGCACTGAGCTCAGCGACAACATGACCACCATAAACCAAGCAATGCTTCAAACCGCCCAAGCATCTAGCACTGCCGATAGTCGCTTACAAACAGCAACCAAACAAATAGAGTCACTGGGCGACTCAATTGATAACGTTGCCTTACAACTCGATATTTTATTAAAAGGCGCAAACGATATACAGAGCATTACCCAAGTTATTCAAAATATTGCAGAGCAAACCAATTTACTGGCGTTAAATGCGGCTATTGAAGCCGCACGCGCAGGTGAACAAGGTCGTGGCTTTGCAGTTGTTGCCGATGAAGTGCGTAACCTTGCAAATAAAACCAACGACGCCACTAAGCAAATTGCCGATATGCTCACTCAAATTAATGCTAACAGCATAAAAACCAATGACGATATGAAACAAGTATCCCAAAACAGTGCCACAGTAAAGTCTGAGCTTGAAACCGTCACTGAATCGTTCATTGCTATTAATCAAGATATTGGCTCATCATCTGCGGCACTAGAGAGCATGCATCAAGGTGTTGCCACATTTCAGCAAGCAACCACACAAATTAATAGCTCAGTAACTAGCATTAGCCATTTACTCGGTGAGGTAACCACTAAGAGCGGTTCGATAGCGCAGCAGGCTTCATCACTGTCATTGGGATCAGAGTTAATTTTTAGAGAACTTGACAGCATAGAGCATGATGCGTTTTTCAAACCCATATTAGAAGAAGCCACAAAAGCGAGTAAAAAAATTAGTGAATGCTTTACCCAGTGGATAGCCAGTAATAAAATTACGCAGCAGCAACTGTTTAGCCAAAGCTATACACCTATTGCTAATACTAAGCCGCCCAAATATTCCACTCATTACGACGCACTATGCGATCAAACATTGCCAGCAATCCAAGAGCCCATACTTGATAATAAAGAGATAATATTTGCTGGCGCTGTGGATAAAAAAGGGTATTTTCCAACGCATAATAAACGTTTTAGTCAGCCTCTTAGCGGCAACTACGAACAAGATTTAATTAATAATCGCACTAAGCGAATTTTTAATGACCCCACAGGCATTCGCTGCGGTAGCCATACAGAGAGCTTTTTATTACAAACCTATAAGCGCGATACCGGCGAGATATTGCATGATCTATCGGTGCCAATATATGTAAACGGTAAACATTGGGGTGGGTTTAGAATTGGATTTAAAAGTATTAAACATTAAAAAAGGGAGACTCTGTCTCCCTTTTTACTGTTAACTTTTATTATTTAGGCAAACGCATTCGCGATACCGTATTATCAGCCAAAATGTAATGATGAAATAATGCAGCCGCTGCATGTAAGCCTATTACGTAATAACCAACTTCGCCCGCTGTTTCGTGTATTTCTTTAATGGTTTTACCAAGCTCTTTGTTTTCACTTGCCAATGGAGGCAGCTCTAAACCAAAAAATGGCACAGGTTTACCTGCTAAACTCAAAATTAGCCAACCAGCTATAGGCATAGCAAACATAAACACATACAGCGCAATATGAACAAATGTAGCTAATTTATTTTGCCACTTTGCAGGCTCAGGTTGTATAGCAGGTGCTGCGCCACCCACTAAACGCGCAACTACCCTCACACTAACTAAAGCTAGCACCGATAAACCCAACATAAAGTGCCACATTTTAAAGGCATCACGCGTTTCAGTGCCTTTATCAAATAATTCGCGAAGTTCAATACTACCGTACACAGTCACAATTAAAATAAACATCAACCAATGCAAAGCAACAGAAAGTGTATTGTAATGAGTATCTGTATTTTTAAAATTCATAATACCTCCTAATAAACGCATTAAAGTTAAAAGCTCACTTATGCGTATGAGTACATGTTTACAGGCTAACCTTTAATCACTCACAGTTTAATGATCTGAAACATAAAATGAGTTACTAAGTCAGTTCAATGGTTTAATGATTCTGGAATTTAAGTATTAGTTACAATAACTGAGCAAGCTTAAAATAAACTTAAATAGTAGGCAAAAAAACGACAACCTTAAGTTACGGTTTTAAACAATTAACGTGTTTTAAAAATAATAAACAGCAGCAAATGAAAGAGTATCGAGAACGACGAGTGATTTAGACTAGCCAAAGCTTGAAGAATTGGCTCTTATGATGCCTAAAGTCAAGATTTAACCCATTTGGTTCACCATGCTTGGAACTTCTCGCGCATTTCATCGGTGACGATGCAAGATGAGGCAAGGCAGCCAAAATTGACTAACAGAAGTAGTAAAAAAAGTTAACCGCATTTATCAATTCCTTGTTCGTACAACGCCTCAATCAGCCGACGCGTTAGCGGTCTGCTGGATTGATTTGTTAGCATTTTCCTCGGTTAGTAAACATATACCCAACCAAATAAACCAAACAATTTGTGATACGCCAAATATTTCAGTAAATAGTTTGTCAGGATAAATCGTTGCAATGCCCGCTATGCCTACAAAATATCCGAGATAGTTAAGTGACCGGGGTAATCTGCCCTCTTGTATAGCTGCTACGCTAATCAATAAAACCCAAAGTCCGCCAACTAATTCATTTCCACCACCTATACTTTCTGTTATCACTGAAACGATTATCCACATATCAAGAGCTTTTTCTGGATTTGCATCCATCAGATCGATTGCATGATCAAGCCCGATATTCGAAATCATTCCACTTGCAATCACCAGACCGACCCAAATGCCCCCGAATAGAGATCCAATAGCAATTAAGGGATTAACTTTATGTTTAAGCCTCTCATACATACCAATAACGAGTATGGCCAGAAAAATGCCAAACACCACGTACATTAGAAAATAGATCATTGAAAATAGAAGTTGATTTTCTGCCATGTAAGTCATTTTTTCGACTGGACTACCATCAACCGGATATGACCAAAAAGCCCCAAAATACACAAAGGCTGCTATGTAAATAAGCCCTTGGAAAATTGCTGCGATACCAGCTAGTTTTTGTAGACTCTTCATTTTGCGAAACCCCGTTTGTTGTATTGCTAACGCCTTGCTAAGCAGCAATAAAATAGCTGGCTAAAATAAGCGAGGGACGAGCAAAAGCCAGCTGTTTTTTGTCCGTTTAAGCAACTTGTTAGAGCACCATTACGCTGCATTTTCAGCAGCTTCTTCAATATTATCTTTTGCAACGCTCTCATAGTATTTCTTCGTTAATTCAGATTGTAAAAAATCGTCGTTTAATAGTTTAAGAAATAAGTTTTGAGACTTTTTAGTTTTTAAATCGAATTGCGAGCCATCGGTACTATATTTAAACTTACCTTTTAATGCTGGGTGAGTATTTGTAAAGGATAGTATTTCACGGTTAGGTATTACTGATAAAACAGGTGATTGGCTAGCCGATTTAACTAACTTTCTTGAAAAGGTTATATCATCAAGACGAGATTCAAACACACCACAATCCATTACTAAATCAGATGATTTAATATTCTCTACACCCTGTGTAGCAATGTTTTTAATGGCATCATGGAAACCGAAAAACCTCTCTAATGCTTTTATATCGAGGATATAATATTTACCATTCAATTTAATAAACTGAAACTTAGGATCAATTTTAAGAATATCTTGATCTAGTTTCTGAAACCTATTTGAGCCTCGCATTTTAGTAAGGCTAAAGCCACTATCTTTTTGTAATAATGTTATTGGGTAGTGATGTTTATAAATGGCAAGTTGAACGTCTTGATTACCAATTAGAATAAGCACACCTTCAAGTTGCTTTAATGAGTCATCACTAAATGAGAAAGGATCAAATTTTTCACTTTCAATTATTTTTTTTAAGTTCGAAAGTTCATCTGGGATATCATCTAAATCATATTCGTATAAAGCATTTTTTCGATCATCTGCACTTGATATTGGAATAAGTGACAGATCATCATTAAGGAGAATATTACTACTCAATGACTCCGTAAACATTTCTGCCAATTTTGTCTGATCTGCTTCATTAATATCAACAGATTTAACACACATGCCTTCATCGCCATCTAAAAGAAAGAAAAATTCAGCAGAACATCCTTTCGCTGTTATAACCGATGAAATTTCTTCCTTTAAGTTTTCAATAGTCATTCGACTTTCCTCGCAAAATATACTTTGTCATCTAAATCTAGGGTTTTTAATTGATCAAGCTCACTCAACCTGTCTTTTGTTATTACAACAATATTTTCTTTTATACCGGTTCTTGTTTTAATCGTAACTTTGTATAACCTAAATCCTAAAACAGCAAGAGTCGGGTTGGCATAAAACTTATCAGTTTTTACATAAATAATACCGATGACAATTAACAAAAACGCTAAAGCTATCAAATATCTTGTACTTGTCAGGTTAAAGCAGATTAAAGGGATTATATAAGTGGTTAGAAATGTAAGGTGCTCGTAATTCAGATCTTCTATATCTACAATTTCAACAGGTAATTTTTTACTACCTGAAACCCTGTAATCAAAGCGGTAATAAAAAATAACCCCAAATAAAACCAACAGCAAAGAAATAGCAGGAACTATGTTCTTTTTAATAACGTCCCAAAACCCTACGAATTGGCAGTTATCACCAAAGCACATAGGAATATCTACTGTGATCACAATGATTAAGAAAAAAAGAAACCAAAGTGACATTATGTATAATTCGAATTTGTCCCAAATTTCACCAAACTTCATATGTTCATCCATGCTTGATTACTGGTGCTCTAACAGGTTATTGAACACCACTTTGGGGAGTTATAGCACCCCAAAACGGCGTATATTACATTGCTCAATAATTCCACTAAATAACTTCAATGTAAACAAGTTATTACGCAAGTTATAAAATTATCGTTGTTAAAATACACCAAAACGACTTTTAATAATGTTATTAGACAAAACACCACTTACTGTTTATATATACAGCACTCCTTTTTAAGTTAAATATCGTTTATGAAATCTCTGTTTCTAACCATGATTAAATTATAACTCTCCGATTTAAAACAAAAAAGCACAGCTCAAAGAGCTGTGCTTTCAATAAGTAAATTAGAGCTGACAAGTTATAAACGTATGCCGCCGTCTATCTCTACTACACGGCCAGTGAAAAAGTCGTTTTCGATAATATACTGAGCAGTATGGGCTATTTCAGCGGTTTCACCTAACCGTCCTACTGGTGTTACAGCAAGCATGCGCTGTTTGGCTTCTGGCTTCATTACATCGGTCATCGCGGTGCTAATAACACCTGGGGCAATGGCGCCAACGCGGATACCAAAGCGGCCAAGCTCTTTAGCCCATGTAGTGGTGAGTGCCACAACACCCGCTTTTGAGGCGGCATAGTTAGTTTGGCCAATATTACCCGCACGCGCTACGCTCGACATATTTACAATTACGCCGCCTTTGCCTGATTCAATCATGTGGCTTGCCGCTTCGCGCCCTGCTAAAAATACGCCTGTTAGGTTAACGTCAATCACTGATTGAAATTGATCAAGCGACATTTTTTTAACCACTTTGCCGTCTTTGGCTTTTATAAACATGCCATCGCGTAAAATGCCGGCGTTATTAATTAATACCCCAATGTGACCAAAGTCACTGTTAATGGTATTAAATACGTCTTCAACTTCGCTCTCAACGGTTACATTAGCGCTGTAGCCTTTAATAGTGCCTGTTACGCCTGCTAATGCAGATAGTTGCTCGGTTGCTTCATTTAATTGGGCTTGCGCCATATCAATTAAGGCAATATTAGCGCCCATTAAGGCAAACTTTTGCGCCATTGCAAAACCTAAGCCTTGTGCGCCACCGGTAATAACTACGGTATTATTTTTTATTTCCACGATACTTTCCTACTTCGAAAACAATTTAAAAATGGCACTAAAATCATCACTGCCTGCACCTTGGTGCTGCATCATAGTGTATAAATTTTTAGCCATTGAGCCCATTGGCGTCAGTGAATTACTTTGTTGCGCTGCTTCCATAGCAAGGCCTAAGTCTTTAGCCATTAAATCGACCATAAAGCCAGGTTTATAGTCGTTACTAGCTGGTGCGGTTTCCATAACACCTGGGCAGGGGTTATAAAGTTCTAACGTCCAGTTACGACCCGAACTTGCGCTCATTATGTCGCTGAGTACTTTTGCGTCGAGGCCGTTATTAATCCCCATTTGAATAGCTTCACTGGTACCCGCCATTAAAATACTCAACAGCATATTGTTACATATTTTAGCAACTTGCCCTGCACCAATATCACCAGCATGGAATATGTTTTTACCCATATCGACTAATACAGAATTCGCTTTATCGAATGCAGTTTGCTCACCACCAACAATAAAGGTCAGCGTTCCTGCCGTTGCCCCTGCTACACCACCCGATACCGGTGCATCAACAAACGCAATGCCTTGCTCGCCAAGGGCATGGCCTACATCACGAGCCGATTGTGCATCTATGGTTGAACAATCAATCACTAAGGTACTTTTACTCAGTACTTTAATTAAACCCGATTGCTCGTCTGTGCCTAAATAAAGTGATTTAACATGTTTGCTTGCCGGTAGCATGCTAATTAGCACATCAGCCTCGTGCGCACAGTCACTTGCGCTTTGCGCCGCACTAGCCCCATGATTCACAAGATCTTTAACGGCCTCTGCACTTAAGTCAAACACGCGCACACTGTGGCCAGCTTTAACTAAGTTTGCTGCCATTGGGCCGCCCATGTTTCCTAAACCAATAAATCCTATATTAAGTTTACTCATCGCTTTACCCTTGTAAATTTAGTTGTGAAAAGTACGGCTCTAGCGGATGTTGCTCGCCAAAGCGATTTACAAAAAAGCTCTCTACTACTTCGCTTGGCACATTAGCTAAGGTTTTAAACTGCCACTGTGGCGTACCGTCTTTATCGATTAGTAAGGCTCGTACACCTTCTTGAAACTCGCCCACTTCGCCAGCACGAACCGACATACCTAATTCCATTTTAAAACACTCAGCTAAGTTTTTGCCTTTGCTGTGTTTAAGCTGCTCACTCACTAAAGCACAACTTAATGGACAACCATGCGCCAACGATTTTTGTGCACGTTGTAGCCATTTGTCATCTGTGGTTAGATTTAAAATGTAATCGACCTGCTGCTGTAACGTGTCAAACTCGCCTAACTTTTGAATTAGCGATAAGTTTGCTTTTAAATTACCTCTTGGCATACGGCTAGAGTTGTTATCTAACTCAATAAGCAAGTTACTTAGCTTGTCGTGGTTTAAACTTGCTGTTTTACCCCATTTAGTATTGAGTAACGTTTCAACAAGCTCTGGGTATTTATCGGCATTTATAAAGTGATCGGCAAGCGATACAAGCTTAGCGTCTTCACAATTTATAGATGCTGAGGTCAGCCCTAAAAACAAACCAACATGGGCGGGCATTTTATGTAAAAAATAACTGCCACCTACATCAGGGTAAAGCCCAATGGTTTGCTCTGGCATGGCAATGCGTGATGTTTCGGTAACAACACGATGACTGGCACCGGCCATTAAACCTAAACCGCCGCCCATTACAATACCGTTACCCCAGACTAAAATGGGTTTGTTATAGCAATGTATAAGGTAATCGAGTTGATACTCTTGAGTAAAAAACTCTTCAACCAGTGAGCTCGGTTTACCCTCACTCATTGCTTTGTGTAAGCTCACTACATCGCCACCGGCACAAAATGCTTTTTCACCAGCACCTTTAAGAACCACTAATGCAATGTTATCGTCTTTGTCCCATTGCTGTAGTTGTGGCTCAAGTAAGCTGATCATCTCAAAATTTAACGCGTTTAATGACTTCGGCGCGTTAAGCGTAGCAAAACCAATGAGTCGGCCATTGTCTGTGGTTGCCGTTTCGAATACCACGGCAGCATCAGCTGAATTTAAACGGGTTAATTCACTCATTAGCCATTCACCCAATTAGCTTTGCGTTTTTCTAAAAAGGCGTTCACGCCCTCTTGCTGATCTTCGGTATCAAATAAACCAACAAACAGCTCTCGCTCCAGTGGCAATGCATTCGCCATTGGTTGATGACGCCCTTTTTGAATCAATGTTTTACATGCAGCAACCGACGATGGGCTTTGCTCTGCCACTTGGTTAGCTAGTTTTAGTGCTGCTGCAAAGCTTTCACCTTGTGCAACCACTTCTTCCACTAAGCCAATTTGTAGGGCTTTATCGGCTTTTAAGCGCTCACCGCATAAAATCATGCGTTTTGCCCAGCCTTCACCCACTAGCCATGCTAAGTTTTGCGTTCCACCAGCACAGGGTAATAAACCCACTTTTGCTTCAGGCAATGCCATTTGTGCTTGCTCTTCTGCAATACGAATGTCGCAAGCAAGCGCTACTTCAAGCCCGCCACCCATTGCATAGCCATTAATGGCTGCAACCGACACGCCTCTAAAATTAGTTAACGCTTCAAACGCTTCACCAAATACACATGACATATCTGCAGCTACACCTTTATCGCCACCTGCAAATACATTTAGGTCGGCACCGGCGCTAAAAAACTTTTCGCCTTCACCAGTCAGTACTAATGCATAAATATTTTTATTGGTGTTGAGCTGATTAACTGTGTCTTTAAGCGCTACTAAGGTGTCTTTCGTCCAGGTATTCGCTGGCGGATTCGACATAGTTAAAATAGCTACATGGCCTTCAATAGTTAACTCAATGCTAGGATTTGACATACTAATCTCCTTATAAAACTTCGCTGGCTGATTCGGCTAAGATACGACGCGCAATAATCACGCGCATAATTTCGTTAGTGCCTTCTAAAATTTGATGAACACGTACATCGCGTACGTGGCGTTCAAGTGGGTACTCTTTAATGTAACCGTAGCCCCCATGAATTTGCAGCGCATCGTTACACACAGTAAAACCAACATCGGTTGCAAAGCGTTTAGCCATAGCACAATAAGTAGTTTTTTCACTGTCGTTAGTATCAAGTTTAAACGCCGCGAGTCGTACCATTTGGCGCGCTGCTACAAGCTCGGTATTCATATCGGCAATTTTAAATTGTAGCGCTTGAAACGCAGCCAATGGCTTACCAAATTGGGTACGCTCTTTTAAATACTCACGTGCGGTATTAAGTGCAGCTTGTGCAGTACCAATAGAGCAAGTTGCAATATTAATACGGCCGCCATCTAAACCTTGCATGGCAAACTTAAAGCCTTCGCCCTCAGCGCCTAACAAGTTTGCTGCTGGAATTCGTACATCTTCAAAACTGATTAAGCGTGTTGGCTGGGCATTCCAACCCATTTTTTCTTCTGCTTTGCCGTACTCAATACCTTTGGCATCTGCTGGTACAACAAACGCTGAAATGCCACTTGGGCCATCAGCCCCAGTACGAGCCATTACTACTAAAATTTCTGTTTCACCGGCGCCTGAAATAAACATTTTTGAGCCGTTAATAACATACTCATCACCATCACGAACTGCTTTAGTTTTTAATGACGCAGCATCAGAGCCAGAGCCTGGCTCAGTTAAACAGTACGATGCCAGTAATTCACCCATTACCAATTGCTCAACGTATTTGTCTTTTACCGCATCGGTGCCAAAGCTTGCGATCATCCAGGTTGCCATATTATGAATGGTCAGCATAGCCGTAGTTGCTGTACAACCCAGTGCAAGTTGCTCAAAAATAATGCTTGAATCTAAACGAGATAAACCTAAGCCACCGGCTTCTTCAGGCGTGTATAAGCCACAAAAACCAAGCTCACCAGCGGCTTTTATTGTGTCTTTTGGGAAAATATGTTCGCGATCCCACTTAGCTGCATGTGGTGCTAGTTCAGATTCTGCGAATTGGCGCGCCGTTTGCGCAAAAGCTTGTTGATCTTCAGATAAGTTAAAGTCCATGGTAGACCTCTTGTTGTGTTTTGTTTGTTGTCGGTGCATCCCATCAAGGGAGTTATTAGTGAGGAGCGACAACATTATGTGTTGTGCCCCTCTTTTTTATTGATTATGCGGTTAAACTGTTACTTAAGATTAATACTCATATTTGGACCTGAAGCGATATCATCTTCAAACCAGCGAGAAGTAATGGTTTTGGTTTCTGTGTAAAAACGAATACCTTGTTTACCATACGTGTGTGTATCGCCGTAGAATGAGCCTTTCCAACCCGTAAACGAGAAAAATGGTAAAGGCACAGGAATTGGCACATTAATACCCACTTGGCCTACTTCAATTTCGTGTTGGAATTTACGTGCAGCCGCACCACTTGAGGTAAATAATGAAGTACCGTTGCCGTAAGGGCTTTCGTTAATAAGCGCAATGGCTTCTTCAAGGGTATCAACAAACATACACGCCAATACAGGGCCAAAAATCTCTTCTTTGTACAAGTTCATATCTTTGGTTACATCAGTAAATAACGTAGGACCTACCCAGTTACCTTGCTCGTAACCTTCAACGCTAAAGTCAGAGCCATCAATTAAACAGGTAGCTCCTTGTGCTTTACCATCAGCAATCAGTGATAAAATACGTGCTTTTGCAGCAGGTGATGTTTGTGGGCCATAAGCCGCGTCTGCATCATCCCAAACACCTGGGCGTACACCTTCAAAGCCTGCTTTAATTTCATCAACCCAGTCTTTTGCTTGACCAACAAATACCGCCACAGAGATACCCATACAGCGCTGACCTGCCGCACCTACAGAGGCACCCACAAGGTTATTAACAACATGCGATTTACTCGCATCAGGCATAATTACCATGTGGTTTTTAGCGCCAACACACGCTTGAACACGTTTTAAGTTTTGTGTGCCTTTAGAGTAAATGTATGCACCTACACCACATGAACCCACAAATGAGATAGCACGTACGGCTTTGTCTTCTAATAAGCGGTCTACTTGTGGTTTAGTACCGTGCACAACTTGTAACACACCTTTTGGTGCACCAGCTTCAATAAATAGCTCAGCTAAGCGCATAGGAGTAAGCGGATCTTGCTCAGACGGTTTTAAAATAAAGGTGTTACCACACACAATTGCCAGTGGGAACATCCACAATGGGATCATTGCCGGAAAGTTAAATGGCGTAATACCTGCACACACACCCAGTGGTTGCATGTAAGAATACGTATCAATTTTGCGTGCTACGTTTTCCATGGTTTCACCCATCATTAACGACGGCGCATTAGCAGCTTGTTCAACTACCTCAATACCACGCCACACATCACCTTTTGCATCTTCAAACGTTTTGCCTAGCTCATGACAAATAATAGTGGCTAGTTCATCATGGTTTTCTTTTAATAGCGCCGCGTATTTCATCATAATGCGCGCACGCTCTGTAATAGGCACATCTTTCCATGTTTTAAATGTTTCGCTTGCTGATGCAATCGCCGCATCCATCTCTGCGTCTGTAGCGCATGGCGCTTGCGCGAGCACTTCTTGATTAGCTGGGTTTACAACATCAATTAATTCATTTGACGTTGACTGAACGAACTCGCCGTTAATTAGTAAAGGTACTTGGTGCATAATAAATCCTATTGAGTCAATTTAATTGCCGCAGCGCTGTGATTGTTATAGTTGCTGCGGCTTTGTTATCAGTTAAAGTGCTTCGACTGCCATAGCAACGGCTTCACCGCCACCTATACACAAAGACGCAACGCCTTTTTTGAGGCCTCGGTTTTTAAGCGCATGAATAAGTGTTACTAAAATACGTGCGCCACTAGCACCAATTGGGTGGCCTAGTGCACACGCACCACCATTAACGTTTACTTTGCTTTCATCGAGCTTTAATTCGTTAATAGCCAGCATAGTGACCATGGCAAACGCTTCATTAATTTCCCATAAATCAACATCGGCGGTTGTCCAGCCAGCTTTTTCAAGAACGCTGTTCATTGCGCCCACTGGAGCTACGGTAAATTCACTTGGTTTTTGAGAGTGAGTACTGTGAGCAACAATTCTACAAAGTGGCGTTAAACCCTCAGCTTTTGCTTTTGATTCGCTCATTAGTATTAGCGCAGCACCACCATCTGAAATAGACGATGAATTAGCGGCAGTAATAGTGCCGTCTTTTTTAAATGCAGCTCTTAAGCTTGGAATTTTTTCAGGGCGTGCGTTGCCAGGTTGCTCATCAATTGAAACAGTGACATCGCCTTTACGCGTTTTAATAGTGTGCGGAGTGATCTCGTTATCAAACCACCCATTCTCTATGGCTGCGTTTGCTTTACTTAATGAACCCAGTGCAAACGTATCCATTTGCTCACGACCAATACCATATTCATCGGCTGTGTCTTGAGCAAAGCAACCCATTGCTTTATTGTCGTAGGCGTCTTCTAGGCCATCACTCATCATGTGATCTTTGATTTCGCCATGGCCCATACGCATACCGCCACGGGCTTTAGGAATAAAGTAAGGTGCATTGGTCATGCTTTCCATACCACCAGCGATTGCTGATTCAATAGAACCTGCTTTAATAAGGTCATTCGCTAACATCGCGGCTTTTAATCCAGAGCCACATACTTTATTAATAGTGGTAGCGCCGGTGCTTAGTGCAAGCCCCGCTTTAAGCATTGCTTGACGCGAAGGTGCTTGGCCTAAACCGGCTGGCAATACGCAGCCCATAATTACTTCATCAATTGCATCATTGCTTAAACCCGTTTGAGCAAGTGCACCTGCAATGGCCGTAGCACCTAATTCGGTAGACTGCGCATCACTTAGTGCGCCCATAAATCCACCCATTGGGGTGCGTTTTGCTGCTACAATTACAACGCTTTCGAAAGACATAAAAGGCTCCATTTTCAATTAACGCAAACATGTTTTATTATGTTTAGCTTAATGTTTAAACTAATCTGATAAATACGAGCATACATAAAATTTACGTTTACGCCAACGTAAATCTAAAATCAACTTTCTAATTAGTGTAAAAACTGTAAAGTTAGCTTGCTAAAAAATTATTACATACTGTCTAACTGGCTTATAACGTTTATAAACACTCAACTTCTGCTGTATTTCCGCTTTTATTTTATACGTCTAAAGTATAACAACCAGATCGCACTTTACCTTTACGTAAACTTCACTTATATTGGAGTTATTCGAATGAGGTAAACATTACAATGAAATCAGATAATCAAACAAACTTTGCAAATTCAGCCAACGAGCCGGCTAAAAACGAACAAACTTTTAGCATTAGTGAATTGGCTAAAGAATTTGATATTACCACCCGCTCTATCCGTTTCTACGAAGACCAAGGGTTAATATCGCCAGAGCGCAATGGCCAAACACGTATTTACTCAAAGCGCGACAAGGTTCGCCTAAAGCTAATACTGCGCGGCAAGCGTTTAGGTTTCACCTTAGCTGAAACTGGTCGTTTGTTTGAACTGTACGATGCTGATAAATCAAGTGCAAAACAGTTAGTCACCATGCTTGACCTTATCAGTGAGAAAAAAGCCGATCTTTCACAACAGATGGATGACATTAAAGTGGTTCTTATGGAACTGGTCACCGCTGAACGTCGCTGTCGCGACACGCTTAGCAAAATAGATGAATAAAATATAACAACGTCATCAACACACAGGAATTAATCATGAGCACTATTTCACTATATAAAGAAATGAACTTTGGCCTTGGCGAAACTGCAGATATGATCCGCAGTCACGTAAACAGCTTTGCCAGTCAAGAAATTGCCCCACTAGCTGAAAAAACTGACCTTGATAATGCGTTCCCCAATGAACTTTGGCCGCAAATGGGTGAAATGGGCGTGCTTGGCATGACCGTGGATGAAGAATTTGGTGGTGCTGGCTTAGGCTATTTAGAGCACGTTATTGCCATGGAAGAAATTAGCCGTGCAAGTGCCTCTATTGGTTTAAGTTACGGTGCGCATTCAAACCTGTGTGTTAATCAAATAAACCGTAATGGTTCACAAGCACAAAAAGAAAAATACTTACCTAAACTTATTAGTGGTGAGCACATTGGTGCACTGGCGATGAGTGAACCTAACGCGGGCTCTGATGTTGTTTCTATGAAACTTAAAGCAGAGAAAAAAGGCGATAAGTACATTTTAAATGGTAATAAAATGTGGATCACTAATGGCCCTGACGCAGATACGTTGGTAATTTATGCAAAAACAGATTTAAACGCTGGTGCTAAAGGGATTACAGCCTTTATTGTAGAAAAAACATTCCCTGGTTTTTCAACCGCACAAAAGCTCGACAAGCTCGGCATGCGTGGTTCAAATACCTGTGAATTGGTATTTGAAAACTGTGAAGTACCCGAAGAAAATATTTTAGGTAACTTAAACGAAGGCGTTAAGGTACTTATGAGTGGCCTTGATTATGAGCGTGTTGTTTTAGCGGCCGGCCCACTTGGCATAATGCAAGCGTGTATGGATATTGTGGTGCCTTACATCCATGAGCGTAAGCAATTTGACAGCCCTATTGGTCAATTTCAGTTAATACAAGGCAAAATTGCTGATATGTATACACAAATGAATGCAGCTCGCTCATATGTGTACACAGTAGCAAAAGCATGTGATCGCGGCGAAACCACCCGTAAAGACGCTGCTGGCGCAATTTTATACGCTGCTGAGCTTGCAACTAAAATGGCATTAGACGCAATTCAGATTTTAGGCGGCAATGGTTATATAAATGAATACGCAACAGGTCGTTTACTGCGTGATGCGAAATTGTATGAAATTGGTGCAGGCACCTCAGAAATACGCCGTATGTTAATTGGTCGCGAATTATTCACTGAAAGCCGCTAAGGATTAGTTATGACGATTTTAAAATCGAGCGTTAATCCGCATGATCCAAATTTTGTGCAAAATCACAACAACATGTCGGCGCTAGTGGATGATTTACGCAGTAAAGCAGCAACAATACGTTTAGGCGGTGGTGCTGCTTTAAAAGAGCGCCATGAAGGCCGCGGTAAATTGTTTGTCCGTGACCGTATTACCACTTTGCTAGATGAAGGCTCGCCATTTTTAGAAATATCGCAATTTGCTGCCTTTGGCGTTTATGAACAAGATATTCCTTGTGCCGGTGTGGTTGCAGGTATTGGTCGCGTTAAAGGCGTTGAATGTATGGTGATTGCTAATGATGCGACAGTAAAAGGCGGCACCTATTTCCCGCTGACTGTTAAAAAGCATTTACGCGCACAAGACATCGCCGAACGTTGTCATTTACCGTGTATTTATTTAGTTGACTCAGGTGGCGCAAACTTACCTGAGCAAGACGACGTATTCCCTGACAAACTGCATTTTGGTCGTATTTTTTATAACCAAGCGCGTATGTCGGGTAAAGGCATTCCACAAATTGCTGTGGTTATGGGGTTATGTACTGCAGGTGGTGCGTATGTTCCTGCTATGGCCGATGAAAGTATTATTGTAAAAGAGCAAGGCACTATCTTTTTAGCTGGTCCGCCACTAGTAAAAGCTGCCACCGGTGAAGTAGTTACTGCAGAAGAGCTTGGTGGCGCCGATGTACACTGTAAAACATCAGGTGTGGCCGATCATTACGCTGAAAACGATGCTCATGCCTTGTCGATTGCTCGCCAGTGTATTGAACGAATTAACTATTCGCGCCCTACCTCACCATTACTCGAAGAAGTAAAAGCCCCTCGTTATGATATTAACGAACTTTACGGCATTGTCGGTACTGATCTTAAAAAGCCATTTGATATCCGTGAGGTCATTGCCCGTACTGTCGATGACTCATCGTTTGATGAATTTAAACGCTACTTTGGTGAAACACTGGTAACAGGTTTTGCCAGCATTTATGGTCATCCCGTAGGCATAGTGGCCAACAACGGTATTTTATTTAGTGAGTCAGCGCAAAAAGGCGCACACTTTATTCAACTGTGTGCTCAGCGCAACATTCCCCTGGTATTTTTACAAAACATCACTGGCTTTATGGTCGGTAAAAAATACGAGTCTGAAGGCATTGCTAAGCACGGGGCTAAAATGGTAATGGCGGTATCGTGTGCCGATGTACCCAAATTTACTATTTTAATCGGTGGCTCATACGGTGCAGGTAACTATGGTATGTGTGGCCGAGCGTTTGAACCGACCATGATGTGGATGTGGCCAAATGCCCGTATTTCGGTTATGGGTGGCGAACAAGCCGCTGGTGTAATGGCGCAAGTAAAACAAGATGGTCTCGCCCGCAAAGGCGAAAGCATGAGCGAGCAACAAATTAGCGATTTTAAAAAGCCAATCATCGATCAATACGAACAGCAAGGTCACCCTTATTATGCCAGTGCCCGTTTATGGGATGATGGCATTATTGACCCGGCCGATACACGCAATGTTCTTGGGCTTGCACTTAGCGCAGCTAAAAATGCCCCTGAGCGTGAATCGAAATTTGGCGTATTTAGAATGTAATGGGAGCTTAAAATGTCAGTAACACTACAAATAACAAAATCTAATGTGGCTGTACTTGTTTTAAGTCGCCCAGAAAAACGTAATGCCTTTAATAGCGACGTTATCCATGAGCTCATTCAATGTATTGAACATGCTAATACCCTCGATATTCGTGCCCTTGTATTAAAAACTGAGGGTAAACACTTTTCAGCCGGTGCCGATTTAGCCTGGATGAAATCGATGGCAGATAACAACTATAACGATAATTTGGCCGATTCAATGCAGCTGGCTAAGTTAATGCAAGTATTAGCACAAAGCCCACACCCTACAATTTGTGCGGTACAAGGCGCAGCATTTGGTGGCGCATTGGGATTAATTGCTTGCTGTGATATTGCGCTCAGTAAAGACGACGCTCAATTTTGTTTAAGTGAAGTTAAATTAGGTTTAATTCCTGCTGTGATCAGCCCTTATGTAATAAAAGCTATTGGTGAACGCGCTGCTCGTCGTTATTTTTTAACGGCTGAAGTATTTGATGCGCATACGGCCAAGCAGTTGGGGCTAATTCATCAAATTACGGGAAATTTAGACTGTGCACTGGATAACCTACTACAAACGCTGATAGATAATGGCCCGGTAGCGGTTAAAGCAGCTAAAGCGCTTATTAATGATGTGGCAAACAAAGAAATCGATAACGAAATAATTGCGCTCACTGCAGAACGTATAGCCAAAATTCGTGTATCAGACGAAGGTCAAGAAGGTCTAACTGCCTTTTTTGAAAAACGCCCTCCCCAATGGCAACTCTAGGACGCATTATGAACACAGTACACTTACAAAAAATTCTGATTGCTAATCGCGGAGAGATTGCTTGTCGTATTATGCGAACAGCAAAGCAAATGGGCTTGACCACGGTTGCGGTTTATTCAGATGCAGATAAAAACGCTCAACATGTAAAAATGGCTGATGAAGCCTATCATATTGGTGCAGCGCCGAGTAAAGACTCATACCTAGTTGCAGATAAAATACTTAACGTTGCCAAAATGAGTGGTGCTGATTGTATTCACCCGGGCTATGGATTTTTATCTGAAAACAGCGAATTTGCAAATGTTTGTGAAGCTAATAACATTGCCTTTATTGGGCCACCAGCAAGCAGCATAGAAGCTATGGGCTCTAAAACCCGTGCAAAAGAAATTATGGCAGCCGCTAATGTTCCTTTGGTGCCAGGTTATTATGGCGATAAACAAGACCCTAGCTTTTTACAAGCTGAGGCTGAAAAAATTGGCTACCCTGTGCTTATCAAAGCGGCCTTTGGTGGCGGTGGTAAGGGCATGCGTATAGTTTCAAAAGCCAGTGAGTTTATAAGCGCATTAGAAGGTGCTAAACGTGAAGCTACTGCCGGTTTTGGTAATGATCTGGTTTTGCTTGAGCGTTATGTTGACCAACCACGCCATGTTGAAGTACAAGTATTTGCTGATAACTATGGCAACTGTGTGTATTTAGGTGATCGTGATTGTTCATTGCAGCGTCGGCATCAAAAAGTGATTGAAGAAGCGCCTGCCCCCGGTTTATCAGACTCATTGCGAAAAGAAATGGGCGAAGCCGCGGTAAGATGTGCCCTAGCAATTAACTACCGAGGCGCTGGCACTGTGGAATTTTTACTCTGTGGTGATGAGTTCTTTTTCATGGAAATGAATACTCGCTTGCAAGTAGAGCACCCAGTGAGTGAAATGGTCACAGGCGTTGATTTAGTTAATTGGCAAATTAATGTAGCCAGTGGTTTAGCGTTACCTTTAGCGCAAGCAGATATTCAGCTACAAGGACACAGTTTTGAAGCACGTATTTACGCTGAAGATCCAAGTAATGACTTTATTCCGTGCTCTGGCACTATTGAGGCACTATATACGCCCGCTAACAGTGAATATGTACGTATTGATACTGGTATTGCCCAAGGTGATGAAATAAGCCCGTATTACGATCCAATGATTGCCAAACTTATTGTTCATGATGATAACCGAGACCAAGCACTTTCGCGTTTACAACAAGCATTAACACAATTTCATTTAGCCGGATTTAGCACTAATATCAGCTTTTTATATAATTTAGCGATTCATCCACGCTTTAAACAAGGTGCTCCAAGCACCCACTTTATTGCAGAGCAAGGTGAAGCGTTAGTTACTATTGACCCGTCTTTATTACAAACTAGCCGCTTAATTGCAGGTTTTGCGTATTTAGCATCACTTGGCTGTAACACACGTAGTGCAAATCCTTGGCAACAATTGCATGGGTTTAGTTTAAATGCGCCGCAACACATTAGCATTCCATTTAGCGATACGCCTGTAAGCGCAATAAAAACCGCGCAAGGCTACAGCATGTCCATTAATGACAATACCTTTGAAGTACAAGGTGAGTTAGCTGATGGTTACTGCAGCGTATTTATTAATGGTGCCAAGCACACCGCGCATGTAAGCCTCGTTGATAACGCCATTACGGTAATGAACCAAGCACTGCAAACTAAGTTTGAATGTGTTGATAAACATTTCATCAGCTCACATGAAAATGAGGCATTACCCCTTGCTGCGCCGCTTAATGGTACTGTAGTTAAACACTTGTTAGAGGTGGGAAGTACCATCACTAAAGGCGATGCTGTGGTTATTATTGAAGCGATGAAAATGGAATACACACTTAATGCCCCACATGATGGCGTACTTAAAAGCTACTGCTTTGCTGAAGGTGAACTGGTAAGCCATGGCGCATTACTGGCCATTGTTGAGGACACAACTGCAGAGGAACCCGCTTAATATGAGTTCATTATTACCTAAAGCAGTGCGAATTGTTGAAGTGGGCGCCAGAGATGGACTTCAAAATGAAGCCGCTGTAGAAACTGCTGATAAAATAACGCTTATTAACGCACTCGCCGCTGCAGGCATAAAAGACATAGAAGCCGGTGCGTTTGTCTCACCTAAATGGGTGCCACAAATGGCAGACTCTAGTGAAGTAATCAGCGCACTTAATTTACCTGAGGTTAATCTCAGTGCCCTTACCCCTAATTTAAAAGGGGCAGAGGCAGCAGATGCTGTAGGTATTAAAGAATTTGCAATATTTACCGCAGCGAGCGAAGCATTTTGCCAAAAAAATATTAATTGCTCTATTGAGCAAAGTTTGGCGCGTTTTAGTGAAGTTATGGCTTTTGCAAAGGCGCATAACATTCGCGTACGCGGTTATGTAAGTTGTGTGTTAGGTTGCCCGTATGAGGGAGATGTTGACCCTCATACTGTACTGGCTGTTGCTGCTAAACTCTTAAAAATGGGCTGTTATGAAATTAGCCTAGGTGACACCATAGGTGTTGGCACACCCGCTAAAGTAATAGAGCTACTTACATTGCTACTTAAACATATTGATAAATCTAAACTTGCTGTACATTTTCACGACACATACGGGCAAGCGCTCACAAATATTTACGCTGCGCTAAACCTTGGTATAGCAACGGTTGACAGTGCTGTTGCCGGCCTTGGTGGCTGCCCATATGCCAAAGGCGCGTCAGGAAATGTTGCCACCGAAGATGTTGTATACTTACTGCAAGGACTTGGCATTGAGCATGGAATTGATTTACAAAGGCTTGCTGAGGCAGGTTGGCAAATTACGAGTGCACTGAACAAACAACCTGCTAGCAAGGTTTCTGCAGCATTACACGCACAATAATTAAATAGCACAGAATGAGGAGTGACTCATGGCCGGTTTTGATAAAGTAGTTTCTAGTTATGAAGCTGCAATGGAAGGTTTAAAAGACGGCGATACAATAATAGCCGGTGGTTTTGGCTTATGTGGTATCCCTGAGGGTCTAATTGCCCAAATTAAAAAAATGCAAACTAAAGAGTTAACCGTTGTTTCCAATAACTGTGGTGTTGATGACTTTGGTTTAGGGCTGTTACTGCACGACAAGCAAATTAAAAAAGTGGTCGCCTCATACGTTGGCGAAAATGCCTTGTTTGAACAGCAGCTACTAAGTGGCGAGATTGATGTAGAACTTACGCCACAAGGTACTCTTGCTGAAAAAATGCGTGCTGGTGGTGCAGGAATACCTGCTTTTTACACAGCCACAGGTTACGGCACACCGGTTGCTGAGGGTAAAGAAGTAAAAGAGTTTAATGGTCGCCCTTATATTTTAGAAGAGTCAATTACCGGTGAATTCGCTATTGTAAAAGCATGGAAAGCGGATCGCTACGGCAACTTAGTATTTCGTCATACAGCCATGAACTTCAATCCAATGGCGGCTACTGCGGGTAAAATTACCGTTGCAGAAGTAGAGGAAATTGTTGAGCCAGGCGAACTTGAGCCAAGCCAAATACATACGCCAGGAATTTTTGTTAACCGCGTTATAAAAGGTAACTTTGAAAAACGCATTGAACGTGTTACCACACGAGATTAAGCAGGAGCACTAACAATGGCATTATCACGTGAACAAGTCGCAATGCGCGTAGCTCAAGAGTTACAAGATGGGTTTTATGTTAATTTGGGCATTGGTATTCCGACACTCGTCGCAAACTATGTACCCGATGGCATAGAAGTTATGCTACAGTCCGAAAATGGTCTTTTAGGCATGGGCGAATACCCTACTAAAGCCACTGTTGATGCGGATATGATCAACGCGGGTAAAGAAACCGTGACGGCAGCTACCGGTGCAGCTATATTTAATAGTGCAGATAGTTTTGCCATGATACGGGGTGGTCATGTAGACTTAACCGTTCTGGGCGCGTTTGAGGTAGACCAAAACGGTTCTATAGCCTCATGGATGATCCCTAAAAAATTAATTAAAGGCATGGGCGGAGCGATGGATTTAGTCGCAGGTGCAAAAAACATTATTGTTACCATGACCCATGCCAGTAAACACGGCGACTCTAAGTTATTAGAAAGCTGTACGTTACCGCTAACGGGCGTTAACTGTGTTAAAAAAATAGTTACTGATTTAGCCGTTCTAGAAGTAAAAGACGGCGCATTTCATTTACTAGAACGCGCACCAGGCGTATCAGTTGATGAAATTATTAGCAAAACGGCAGGTAAATTGCTAGTTAATGGTGATATTCCTGAGATGGTGTTTTAAACCACTCATAATTTCACTCTGTACCGACCTCATTCCCAGTGCCAATGGCGCTGAGTTACCCAAAATCCCTCGTAAGAGGGATTTTTTTTGTCTATATTTTAGTTTTTGCACTATAGTGACAATTTAACGCACCACTTAGGTGAATTCGACCTAATAAAATAAATAAATTGCTGATATAGTTAGTTTTTATTTTTGGTTTAATTATTGCCTATTACTAGGCGATTGAAATAACTTTATACTGGATACCATGCAAACACCTATTCGCGGCCTTCGCTCTTTTTGTTTTGCCGCAAAAAGCTTAAGTTTTAAACATGCTGCTAAAGAGCTTTACTTAACGCCCTCGGCTGTAAGCCATCAAATTAAGCAGCTAGAAGAGCAGCTAGGCATTGATTTATTTCAAAGACAAACTCGCTCTATTAGTTTAACGCCTGCAGGGAAGAACTTTTTTGAAGCAATTTATCCGATTATAAATATGCTAGAGAGCACCATTACCGAATTTAGTCAGTTACAACAAAATGTAAACTTGACCATCACGTTACCCGAGTTTTTTGCCAGTGAATTGTTGATGCCTAAGCTTAGTGAGTGGACCAGTGAGCACCCTAATATTAATTTACACATGGATACCCTTAAAACTCGAAAGGAATTAACCCGCCAGAGTGATTTATCAATAATTTTATCCTCAAGTAAACCACTTGATGGACTGGCTACCGAGCTTTTTAATTTAGAATACATTCCAGCGTGTAATAAAAAGCTGCTTGAACAATGGCAAAACGATCATTGTCAGGCACTTAACCAAGTACCCCTTATTGTACATAAAGCACGGCCTTGGGCTTGGCATCAGTGGGCAGAAAAAGTTGGGATTGATGACTTTTCACCAACGCAAATTATTCAAATAGACAGTATGTTTGGTGTAGCAAGAGCTGCGCAGCAAGGAATGGGCATTGCGCTTATTCCTCTACCAATTAGCCAAAGCTGGCTGGATGAACAATGGCTTTATAAACTATTTGAACAACCACTTACCACCAAAGATAAATACTACTTGGTACAACATGGCTCTAGTACGGCAAACCACCCGCTCGACTTGTTTGCCAAATGGGTAATTAACACCTTCAGACAAACAAAGTGACTATTCATTAAACGCCCTTTTATGGGCGTTTAATTATTTACGACCTTTTTAAAATATTTTTTTCGTGTCTCACACAAACCTCTAAAAATAAAATATAACCAGCATTATCAACTACTTGAGCAACTCCTTATTGACTGGATTTATAGGTTAGTTTTTTTCACTTATTAGTTTTGTTTTTATCGCTTGTCGAAATTGAGTAAAAGCTCTAAAGTTAACTCAACAAATCAGCAACGACCAAAAATAATAAAACGCGTTACTGAAACCAAATTTAATTAGTTTGTAACAACGAGCTAGTAAAAAAGAATCTTTATTGTGTGTGAAGATGTTGTCAGTGTAAAAAACAGCTCAAGTTCGGTGGTGACTTAGCTTGGGTTGTTTTTATTTTACGCTTACACCCGCCAATAAATGTAAGAATCTTTATTGTGTGTGAAGATGTTGTCAGTGTAAAAAGCAACTCAAGTCCGGTGGTGACTGAGCTTGAGTTGTTTTTATTTACAATCACATCAGCACCAATAATTCAGCATTAGTTTTTACTAATACAACCCCCCGAATCTTTATTGTGTGTGAAGATGTTGTCAATTGAAATGCAGCGACCTTATCTAAGTCTCGCTGCTTTTTTTTGCTTAAAATTTGCCTATTTGCTAATTAGCTTAAACATCATCTGATCTGTTTATTTCATCACGAGCGACAAATTCTAACACCGTGGCATTAATACAATATCTATCTTGACCTTTTGGCCCTTCCCCTGGAAATAAATGCCCTAAATGAATACCGGTACTTTTAGATTTAAGCTCAATACGTTGCATTCCCCAACTGTTATCTTCATGTTGCGTTACGCTGTCTTTTACAGGGTGTGTAAACGACAACCAGCCAGTGCCTGAGTTAAATCTATCACGGGTATCAAACAAGGGTTCACCACTGAGTTTATCTATAAAAATACCATCGGGGGTGTTTTTAAAAATAGCGTACTCTTTACAATACGGGCTGTCGGTTTTAGCATTAAACGCTACTTTATAAGCTTCACTGTCACCAAGCTTAAATGCCCCTAGCGCCTTATAAAACCGCTCGGCATCCATGTAACCTTGGCGAGAATACACTTCTACTCCATCTTCTAAAAATAAGATGGTGGGTGTAGCCCAAGTAGCCGATTTGATGGTTAAGCCATTAAGCTGATCAGCATGGCGAAATGTCATTGGTATTGTGCCTTTGTAGTCATTGGCTACCGCCGCTTTAAATTTTTCACAGTAAGGGCAGTAATCGCGAGAGTCTAAAATAACAATTTGTTTGCCAGTCAACAATGCGGTGTTATCAAGCTGCTGCTTTTCGTCTTGACTAAAAACGACACCGGTTGAATGATCTGGGCAATAGCCGTTTGGATTTTTTTCAAGGTAATTTTGATGATACTCTTCTGCAGAGTAAAATCGCTCAAGTGGCTTAATTTGTGTAGCAATTTTTCCATAACCTGCTTTGGTGAGTAACTGCTGATACTGCTGTGTTACCGCAAGCGCGGTGTTTGCTTGCTCGTCACTTGTAGTTAAAATAATAGAGCGATATTGCGTACCTACATCATTACCTTGGCGGTTCCTTTGAGTCGGATCGTGGCTTTCGTAATAATTTTGCAGCAGCTCTTTTGCTGAAATGATATTGCTATTAAATGTAACCTGCACCACTTCGGCGTAATTATCTTCATCAAAGCGGCGCGATAACTTAGTTATATTTCTGTAGGTTGGTTTAAACCCATGCCCATCGGCATAGCCCGACTCTGCATCGAGAACACCATTAAGTGCTTCATAGCGTTTTTCTGCCCCCCAAAAACAGCCCGAGCCAAGCACTAGCTGTTCTACATGCATAGTGGCATCTAAATCACTGGGCTTAGTTACTTCGTCTGACGAGATTGCGTTCATCGCACTAAGCAAGCCCACAATGGCAAATGCCGGTAATATTAACCCCTTAAACATACGATTACCTCTTAGTTTTAGTTACTCTAGGGTTTGTTGACCTTCCAAGGTTAAATTTGCAGCAGTCTGTTTGGTGTTTAGGCAAGGCAGAGCCTATGTGGTGTGGTTATTCCCCATAAATAGGCGATAACGCAGCATCAATGCCAAACAGGCGCTGCCCGAAGGGTTCTGCCTAGGAGCGATTTAATCCGCAAAGGTCAACAGACCCTTAAGCAGACCTGTAAACTCAAAAATAAATTTCACACAACAAAACTTTACGAAAAAGGGAGTGTATTCGATCTGAGCTTGTCTATTATTATCGTAATAGCACAGCGACTGTGATAGCTTAAATGTAATTAATATTAATGAGTTAACTATATGAGCATGATTCCTAGTATAAAAATTTTAACGAACTCTAGCCTGCTTTTTGATGTTTCTCACTATAGCGAACAACACATACTTGCGACGCAAAAAAAGCTTTGGGCGCTAGCCCAGCACTGTAAAAATAGTAATGAGTTTATTGATTTGGTACCGGCTATGAACTCGTTAACTTTGTATTTAAAGTCTTCAGAAATGCTCCATAAATGGCACAACAGCTTAGCTAAGTTATGGGAGGAAGTAGATGATTACCCGTTTGAAAGCCAGCACCATCAAATTAATACCTATTACCAAGGTGAAGATTTAGATTACGTGGCTGACTATCATCAACTCACCATAGATGAAGTGATCAACTTACATAGTAAAAAGCTATATCACGTTCTATTTTTAGGTTTTGTGCCCGGTTTTCCTTATTTACACGGACTCAACTCACAGTTATTTACTCCAAGACGTGATAATCCCCGAGTGAGTGTTCCAAAAGGCGCAATTGCCATTGGCGCAGACCAAACGGGTATTTACCCTGAAGATTCACCGGGTGGTTGGCATATCATTGCTCACACTGATGCCTGCTTATTTGATGCTAAAGCGGCTAATCCTTGCTTATTTAAACCTGGCGATACCATAGAGTTTGTGCCTGTCAAAGGAGTAAACCATGATTAAAGTTATCAAGAGCGGTATTCAACTTACAATTCAAGATTTAGGTCGTGTGGGTTTTCGACATTTAGGGGTTAACCGCTCAGGCAGCCTAGATACGTGTGCGCACATCATTGCAAACCGTTTATTGAACAATAACGATAACGCTGCGGTGTTGGAATTAACCGTTGGTTTATGTGAACTGCAATTTCAGTGTGATACGGTTATTGCCCTGCATGGTGCAGACTTAAAAGCAACACTAAACGGGCATCCACTTTATCCAGGCTGGAGTTACCCAGTAAAAGCAATGCAAACGCTTAAGTTTGTAACCGGTCGTGGTGGTTCACGAGCTTACATCGCGGTAAAAGGTGGCATTGAATGCCAAGAGGTTATGGGTTCTAAATCAACCGATTTGGGGGCAGCTATTGGTGGCTTTGATGGCCGTGCACTGCAAAGCGGCGATATGATAGCCATTAACTCTTATACTAAACCTTGGTTATGTAATAAGGGTGCCCTTACCCCGCCAAAACGAAGCATCATCCGTTTACATGTTGGCCCTCATTATGAGTTATTAACACCCGAGTGTATCAATGCATTTTGTGATAGCTCATTTACTATTAATCCAAATAGTAATCGTATGGGCGTACGCCTAGATCATAAAAATACGGCTGTTATGCAACACTCGCTTTCACTGCCCTCCGTAGCAGTCGCACCTGGGAGCATTCAGCTTCCACCCGATGGTAACCCTATTGTATTATTAAATGACGGGCAAACCACAGGGGGGTATCCTTTAATCGCGCATGTAATAGAAGCCGACTTACATCAGTTTGCACAATTTAGAACCGCCGACCCAATCACTTTTGAGTTTGTATCACTTGAGCAAGCAAATGCTGCAAAGGAAAAACTCGACGCTCACTTAGCACAACTTAAGCTGAGTTTAAGCCAGTACTGGAATTAATAGTGCACTAAAACTCCCTCACGGAGTAACTCAACCGCTATTTATTTACTTTTCGCTTTGCACCTCCTTGGTGCAAGGCAAACTAATTGTTGCAATTTAATGTAGCTTCAGCGTAATTGTATATTAAAAATTGTACAGTGAGTTTTGATCTCCTTGTCAATATCACTATATTGGTGCAACGCCAGCTTATTTGGTGCATAAATTATTCTTATTATTTTAAAAAAGCCGTGTGACTTAGGTATTTATTTCTGATAAAACAAGGTTAGTCTTTAGCAAACTCGCTATCGTAGGCACTTAATAGGAATGAGGAAAAATTATGTGTTCAATATTCGGCGTACTCGATATTAAATCGGATCCCAGCCAGTTACGCACTCAGGCAATCGAAATGTCTAAACTGCTTCGCCACCGCGGGCCTGATTGGTCAGGGGTGTATTCATCAGACAAAGCAATTTTAGTGCATGAACGCTTAGCAATAGTAGGCGTATCAAGTGGTGCGCAACCACTATACAACCCAGAAAAAACGCATATTTTAGCGGTAAATGGCGAAATTTATAATCACAAAGAGCTTGCCGCGAGTTTAGAGGTCGACTTCGATTTTCAAACCCAGTCAGATTGTGAAGTTATTTTAGCCCTGTATAAGCAAAAAGGGCCCGCCTTTTTAGATGATTTAAATGGTATTTTTGCCTTTTGTTTATATGATGAAGAGCAAGACGCTTACCTTATTGGTCGCGATCATATTGGTATTATTCCACTGTATACAGGCCACGATGAGCATGGCAATTTTTATGTAGCATCAGAGCTAAAAGCGCTCTCGCCTATTTGTAAACATATTGAGGAGTTCCCGCCTGGTCATTACCTTTACAGCAAAGACGGTAAATTAACACCTTACTACCAACGTGATTGGCAAAGCTATGACGCAGTTAAAAACAACGACGCCAAAGCAGAAGATGTAAAAGATGCACTAGAAGCCGCGGTAAAACGCCAACTAATGTGTGACGTACCCTACGGTGTATTACTATCAGGCGGATTAGATTCATCGGTTATTTCAGCCATTACCCAACGTTTTGCCGCAAAACGAATTGAAGACAACGATGAAAGTGACGCTTGGTGGCCTAAACTGCATTCGTTTTCAGTGGGTTTGGAAGGTTCACCCGATTTAGCAGCAGCGCAAAAAGTGGCTGATATGATAGGCACTATTCACCACCCTATTATTTTTACTATTCAACAAGGTATTGATGCTCTTAAAGAAGTGATTTATCACATTGAAACCTACGATGTAACCACTATTCGTGCATCAACCCCTATGTACTTAATGGCACGCCAAATTAAAGCTATGGGCATTAAAATGGTACTTTCAGGTGAAGGCGCCGATGAATTATTTGGTGGTTATTTATATTTTCATAAAGCACCCAATGCACAAGAGTTTCATGAAGAGCTAAACCGTAAAGTATCAAAACTGCATATGTTTGATTGTTTACGTGCTAATAAATCAATGGCTGCTTGGGGTGTTGAAGCACGCGTGCCATTTTTAGATAAAGAATTTGTTGATGTGGCAATGCGCATCAACCCAGAAGCTAAAATGTGTAAAGACGAAAAAATTGAAAAGCATATTTTACGTGCTGGCTTCGACGGCTACCTTCCAGACGAAGTGTTATGGCGTCAAAAAGAACAATTCTCTGATGGTGTTGGCTACAGCTGGATTGATACTTTAAAAGAGTATGTGAATGAGCAAGTAACGGATCAAGAACTAGCGAATGCTAAATTTAAATACTCAATTAACACGCCAGATTCAAAAGAAGCGTATTTTTACCGCCGTATTTTTGAATCGCACTTCCCGGGCGATGCCTCTGCTAACTGTGTACCACATGGTAAATCAGTAGCATGTTCAACCCCCGAAGCACTGGCGTGGGATGCATCATTTCAAAACAATGCAGATCCATCTGGACGCGCCGCAGGCGTTCACAATGAAGCGTACAAATGAAAATTTAACCATCCTAAGCTGCAGTGTTAAAGCTGCAGCTTTTTTTGGTGTCTTTGTGCGTAATTTTCTTAAAATGCTTATTGCACTGAGAGAAGTGAATGAGAAGAAAATGAGAAAGTAAAAGCCATTCTGCCTCATCATTTTTGTTTAATTATGTGGCTTTGTTACTTCTCTAAAAGCGCAGCGTCTCTTTACCCTCTTCGTGAGTTAAGCTGTTAAGACTCAAAATAAATGAGAAAGCAAATTAGTTTAAACTGCAAAATAAGTATGCCACCTTTTTATAAAAACTACTTTAACATCTCTATTTTCATTGCTGATTCTATTAACCTCCCCTTGGCTAAAAATCCAAAGCTATAAAAATGTAATTAAAAAGTCATAAAAAAGCCCATTTAACAAATTACTCTTAGTTTTAAAAATCAGAGTACGCTTTTAGCGTATCCAATTAAGTGATTTATCTGTTTATACGCCCTATTAATATGAATATTCATTAACTTAGCTTTTGCATTCATTGCTATTTACGACTATAAAATAAAGTGCTAACGCGTTAGTTTTCATTTTCTTAGCGACCAGACATGTACAATAAAAAGACAAAGTCAGCTCAAAATTTTAGCAAAGTGTTAATTCTTTCGTATTTAATATTTAACTCCCCTAGCAGTAAAGGTATGATGGGCAATTAAATTAGTTAGTCTTCTAATTATTCGTGTTGTTAGCTTTGGCAAATAATCTAATAAGACGAATACAGTGAACTATAAAAAACTGGCATTAAGCCAACCTGTTTCATTAACCAATGAGGTATTGCATGAGCGAGAATCATGACAAGTACAGTATTGATAATACGGACTACACCGTAGGTCAAGACAACGTACAAAAGTGGGGATTTGATATACATAACCCTGTATTCGGGATCAGTGCAGGGTTAATAGCACTTTTTTTAATCGCCGTACTAGTGTCAGATGCCGAAGTAGCTAAAACAACACTAAATGGTATCAAAACCGATATTATTAATAATTTTGACGGCCTGTTTATGTGGGCTGCTAACTTCTTTGTTATTTTTTGTTTAGTTTTAATTTTTTCGCCTTACGGCAATATCCGTTTAGGCGGCGACGATGCTAAACCATCTCACTCTCGTATTTCTTGGCTGGCAATGTTATTTGCAGCAGGTATGGGTATTGGCTTAATGTTTTGGGGAGTTGCTGAACCGGTGGCTTATTACACCGGCTGGTATGAAACACCACTTAATGTGGCTGCCAACACCCCAGAAGCAGCAAAGCTTGCAATGGGCGCAACTATGTACCACTGGGGTCTTCATCCTTGGGCCATTTATGCGGTTGTCGCGCTTTCTTTAGCGTTTTTCACATACAATAAAGGCTTACCGCTTTCTATACGCTCAATTTTTTACCCTATTTTAGGTGATAAAGCATGGGGCTGGCCGGGGCATATAATCGATATTTTAGCTGTGCTTGCGACCTTATTTGGTTTGGCAACATCTTTAGGATTAGGTGCTCAACAAGCTTCAGCGGGTATTAACCACGTATTTGGCCTTGAAGGTGGCGTAGGTTCACAAATTCTGGTTATTACAGGGGTGACGTTATTAGCCATTGTCTCAGTTATTCGAGGCATTGATGGTGGCGTTAAGCTACTAAGTAACGTCAATATGCTTATTGCTTTAGTGCTACTGGTATTTGTATGTTTAGTTGGTTTTGCTGTATCTATGGGTAATATACCAAACACAGTAATGGGCTATGTAGAAAACATTATTCCGTTAAGTAACCCACATGGTCGTGAAGATGAAACATGGATGCATGGATGGACAGTATTTTATTGGGCTTGGTGGATTTCGTGGTCACCGTTTGTAGGTATGTTTATTGCCCGTGTTTCACGTGGTCGTACAATTCGTGAGTTTTTAACCGCTGTACTACTTATTCCTACAACAGTCACTATCTTATGGATGTCTATTTATGGCGGCATCGCAATTGACCAAGTTGTTAATGGAATTGGTGCCCTAGGAACTGACGGTTTAACAAGTGTGCCTATGGCGATGTTCCAAATGCTTGATGAAATGCCAATGGCGAACGTTTTATCTTTCATTGCTATTGTTTTAGTACTGGTATTCTTTATTACTTCTTCTGATTCAGGGTCACTTGTAATCGATTCAATCACAGCAGGTGGTAAGATTGATGCGCCGGTACCACAGCGTATTTTTTGGGCGTCTGTTGAGGGTGCTATCGCTGCTGCATTACTTTGGATTGGTGGCACTCAAGCGATTGAAGCACTGCAAGCGGGGGCTATATCAACCGGTCTGCCATTTACCATTGTATTGTTATTGATGTGTGTAAGCTTAATTTTAGGTTTACGAACTGAGCCTCGCCCAGTTAAATAACACAACACATTCCATAATAAAAAAGCCGCAAATTGCGGCTTTTTTGTGCTCTATTTTTAACAGTAATGCTTCAATAGCTAAAGCCAAATTTCACTCAGTGGCGTATCTGATCTATAGTGGTAACTCAGCTGCGCTTGCAGCAGCTCGGCAGTGGCTAGTGCATCAGTAAGCGCGTTATGGTTTTGATACAGTGGCAATGAATAACGCTCCCGTGTATCACTTAACCTAAGTGATCCTAGCTTTGAATTAAACAGCCTGCCTAATAACCCCTGCCGCGCTTTAAGCGCCCGCCTTTCTATTTCCATCGTATCAACTAGTGCAAACTCAATGCCCTCTTTTATACGCATAAGTAGCGCGTTATAAAAAAAATGACGTTCTATTGCAGCATAATGTACCACCACCACTTTGCCTTTAAGGGCATCAAGCAGTGGCGCTAAAATTCGATTAAGATCAGGGGCTTCATCCACTTCTGAATGAGTAATTCCATGAATAACAATTGACTCTTCACTTAAATCTCGTCGTGGTTGCACCACCCAGTGACGGCTCTCTTTACAATAAATACGATTTACATTAAAAGGCACCAGCCCCACACTAACAATATCATCGCTATTCGCATCAAGGCCGGTTGTTTCAAAGTCGAGTGCCACAAAAGGGACATCTTTAAGTGGAGCAGCCTGATTGGTAAACGCTTGTTGATAAAAGTCTTTAAGTAACGGGTTTTGCGCAGTTTGCAATAACTGCTCGTAGCGCTGTGACCAATCTAACGGTGATTTAGCCATAACTTATTTCACACCCGGGTGCGCAGAATAGCTAAATTTTAAAAAGCTTTGCGCTTTTTCTAAAATAGCAAAGGCTTCTTTTAAATTACTTTGCTCAAAGGGTGAAAGTAAATGGGGGTCTAGATCGTTATCTGGAGCTTCACCTTGCTCTATTTGCCATGCCTGATGACGAATACGTACTGTGGCAATATACTCAAACGCATCACGTAAATCTTGTGCTTTACCTTTAGGCAGTAAATTTGCCTCTATAATATCTTCTAAGCGCTCAAACGAATTTTGTTTACGTGAGCCAACCGCTAACGCATGAACGCGCACCACATCAGATAGCGGCGCCGTACCACGGCGTTTTAAGTTCATTGACCGCTTATGCTGGCCATTATGCTCAAGCACAAAGCCATTAAAAAACCCTAGTGGCGGCGTTCTATTGCGGGCATTGGCAGCAAGGTTCGCTAAAAAGCGTTTGTTTACTTTGCTTTCTTTGGCCACCAGCGTTTTAAGCTCATCGGCCCATTTTAGCTTGCCCCATACACCATCTAAGTCAAAAAATATCGAGCTATTAAGCAGGGCTTGCGGTTTCGGCTCGGCCATCCAGCTAGCAAATTTTTCTTTCCATTGTGTACGGGTCATACGCCATTTTTTAAACGACGCCATAATTTCACCGTCACAATAGGTATAGCCACATTTAGCTAAACCATCACACACAAAATCTGATAGGTTTTGAAAATACTCATCGTGCAGTGCCTCATCAAAACTATTATCCAAAATGAGAGCATTATCTTGATCAGTCACAATTAGCTGCTCGTCGCGGGCCATTGAGCCTAAGGCTATAAAACAATAAGGAATAGGCGGCTCGCCAAATTTTTCTTCGGCCAATGCTAATAAACGCTGTTTAAAGGTACGCCCTATGACCGCCATAGCGGTTCCGATCATATGCGAATTTGCATCTTCATTAACCATACGTACAAATACATTAGGTAATTGGCGTGCGTAATGAACTAAGTCATCAACTGATTGCTGCGCTAAAATACCGCGTACTAACAGTAAGCTACTTTGTGATTCATAACGTAAAATATCAGACAGCGATATTACCCCAATAGGCCGTTTTTTATGTACCACAGGTAAATGATGTAAGTTATCTCTTAGCATGGCTAATACGGCTTCAAACACATAGGCGTTGCTATCAAGTAGTACTAAGCTTGATGTCATTACTTCTTTGGCGGGTGTATCATATGTTAACCCTTGGGCAACCACTTTAGTGCGAATATCTCTGTCGGTTATGATCCCAACAACTTGACCGTCGTCTTCTTCTGGGTCATCGCTTATTTGTTTTTCTATGTCGGTAACTAACACTGAAGAGACCGATTCTTGCGTCATTAAAAATGCGACGTCTTGAATAGCAGTTTGCATTGTTACTGTGACCACATCACGGTGTAATAATGACTTTACTTTCGCGGTGGTTAAATCATTGCTGTCGGCTTGCTCTACAATGGCTTGGTGCAAACGTACGTTACCATCCACTTCAAAAAAATCGGCAAAGGTTTCGTATTTATCACAATATTCGTTGAAGGTATTAACGTTAATACAATAGGTTAAGGTGTCTTCAAGCGCACGAGCCGGAAAGCGCACTTTGCGGTTCATTAATAGGCCCATTTGGCCAAAAATACCGCCTGTGGCTAAACGATTATAGAGCTCGCCATTACGGCGTGAAATTTCAACCGAGCCACTACGAATAATATATAAGTCACTAATATCTTGGCCTAAATGTAAAATATCAGTTTGCGCACGAAAATAAGCAACTTCAATTTGCATTGCTAGTTCGTTTAGTGCCTCGATCTCAAGCGTATCAAAGGGGGGGTGTTCAACTAAAAATTGGGCTATTTCAACTTGCTCGGCCTGCATGGGTGATCCTTGTGGCTTTAATCTAGTTGAATTGTGGGCTTAATTGGCTATTTTTTCAAAGAAAAATAGCCAATTAGCGTAATTAGTTAGTCAAGTTGCTCCAGCTCTTGGGCTAATTGCTTTGACTCATCGCCACGAGGACTGGTAAAGCGGGCTAATCCTAAATAAATCACCGGTGTTAGGTAAAGCGTAAACAATACCGCTAACGCAAGTCCACCAAATACCACCCAGCCAATGGCATTACGTGCTTCTGCTCCGGCACCTGTTGACATAATTAGGGGTAACGCACCGAGTAAGGTCGATATTAAGGTCATGGTGATTGGTCTTAAACGTACCAATGCAGCTTGTTCAACCGCTTTTCGAACACTCAGCCCCTGATCTCTTAATTGATCAGCAAACTCGACCAATAAAATTGCATTTTTAGCGATTAACCCAATTAACATCACTAGGCCTATTTGCGAGTAAATATTCAGTGAGGTACCGGTTAAATACAGCGCTAGAATGGCCGATGTAATCCCAAATGGTACAGTGATCATTACCACGATTGCACTGTTAACATTTTCAAATTGCGCCGCAAGTACTAAAAACACAATTAAAAATGCCAATACGTAGGTCATTAATACTTCGTTGGAGGTTTCTTCAAATGTCAGTGCTTCCCCTTTAAATGCAAGAGTAATACCTGCTGGTAATGATTGCTCAGACACTTGCTTTATTTGTTCCACTAATGTGGCAATTGTTAAGCCTTCAGGCAGCTCCATACTGAGCTCTATGGCACGGCGCTGAGCATGACGTTCAAGCTCTGCGGCAACCCCTTCCTCTGAAATGTTAGCGACACTACTTAGCGGCACCAATTGATTATTACGGGCTCTAATAAACAAGTTTGCTAAATCACTCGGGTCGTTAATAGTTTGATTTTGTGCCTGTAGCATAATAGGAATAGATTGATCGCCAATGTTTAAATCAGCGATATCGTCACCATTAATAGCGGCTCTTAATGTAATTGCGATATCACTTAAAGACACGCCAAGTTCTTCTGCGCGTCGTCTGTCAATATTAACACGCAATTGCGGCTGCGATGGCTGATACGATACTCTTACCGGCGCAACCTCTGGCACGGCTTTTTCAAGATCAGCTGAGAACTGCTGTGCAGCCTTAAATATTTCAAGGTAATCTTGTCCCAGTAAAGCGATTTCTATGCCGCCACCTTGGCCACGTAAATTTAAGCTATTTGCACCACCAGGGTAAGCAGGTGCACCAGGGATGTTGCCTAAAGGCTCGCGAATTTTATTAATAATTTCTTGTTGGCTAAAGTTACGTTCATCCCAATGCTTTAATGGCACAGTAATAAACACAATATTGGGATCCCATTGCCCAACCACAGTGTAAATAGACTCAATTTCACCACTTTCAACGAAAGGCAGTAAGGTATCTTCCATTTTAATGGCTTGTCTATCCATAAAATTTAAGCCTACGCCATCAGGTCCGCGGGCAAATATTCTAATTTTACCGCGATCTTCAGTAGGGAGCAGTTCGTTATCTAAACTCATATACAAAGCACCCGAACCGCCTGCAACTAATAAACAAACAATAAAGGTAACCCACGCATGATCCAGTACTTTATGGATTGTTTTGGTATAAATATTGGCAAGCACGTTACCAAATTTCGCAAAGGGGTGAAAACCACCTTGCTTAAGCTTTAGTTTTGAGGTGAGCGCCGGTACTAACGATAAAGCAACAAAGCTAGATATAATTACCGCACCAGCTAGTACGCCACCAAACTCCCTAAATAAACGCCCTGCTGTAGAGGGTAAAAATGCGATGGGTACAAACACAGCCGCTAATACTGCAGTGGTGGCAATAACGGCAAAAAATACTTCGCGGGTACCAACAACCGCTGCTGCACGCCTTCCAAGACCTAATCCTCGCTGGCGTTGAATATTTTCACTCACTACAATTGCATCATCAACAATTAATCCTGTCGCTAATACCAGTGCTAATAAGGTTAAAATATTAATTGAAAACCCAAGTACCCATATCAGTGCTAATGAACCTATAAGCGCAACAGGAATGGCAAATGCTGGGACTAATGTTGCACGCCATGAACCAATAAACACCCATAAGGTGATGATCACTAGCAGTACCGTTAGAACCAATGAGTTAATCACTTCATCTACTGAGCTTCTAATAAACTGCGCGTCATCTGATGTTAGCGTAAACTCCATCTCAGGAAAGCGCTCACGCATCCCCTCTATAAGGTTGAGTACTTCATCAGAAATTTCGATAGTGTTGGACTGTGCTTGGCGAATAATTTCCATACCAATAACAGGTTTACCATTAAGTCTTACCATAGAGCGCGGATCGGCCGGACCAAAGTACACGGCAGCAATATCGCTAATACGAGTATCGCCCTGAATTATAATGTCGCCCACCTGTGCGGGGGTAACAGACGTTGCATCAGCGCGCACTATTATTTGCTGATCGTTTGATTTTAAACTCCCTGCAGGCACATCAAAGGGGGCTTGCCTAAGTACATCGGCAACATCTGGAATCGTTAAGTTAAAACTGCTGAGCTTTAATGGATCAATGCGAACCCTGAGCACACGTTCTCTATCGCCGTTTAATCGTACGTCGGCAACACCAGGAATAGTTAAAAACTGCGGCGCTAAATCAACATCAACCCGCTCTGTTAATGCCTCTAACGATAAACTTTCACTTGATACTGTTAATGAAACCACCGCTTCAGCGTCGTTATCAGCCTTAATAATAGAAACGCGCTCTACCTCTTCAGGGAGCTCTCTTTGCACTCGAGCAACTGACTCACGCGTTTCATTTGCAGCGTCGTCAAGGTTAACACCCGGTCTAAATTCAACCACAATACGTGAATTACCTTCTTCACTTTGCGCACGAATCGATTTAACACCGCTCACACGGGCCACGGCACCTTCAAGTTTACTGGTAACTTCGGTATCAACGGTTTCAGGTGAACCACCAGGGAACGAGGCTGATACGGTAATTCGGGGTCTGTCTACATCTGGAAGCTCTCGAACTTCTACGCCTGCTATGGCGGCAATTCCGGCAATAATAATCAGTAAATTCAGAACCACAATAAGCACTGGGCGGCGAATAGCCATTGATGGCAAGTCTTGCATCATAGGTTGCTGTTTCATGGCTACTCCTGCGTATTAGCGATTGGCGCTGAGAAGCTTAGCTCTTGGTTCGCACGTAAGCGTTGTACGCCCTCTACCACTAAGTTATCTTGTTCTTTTAAAGCGCCCGAAACTAATAAACGACCAGCAAGGCGCTGTTCAATTTTCACATCAATTCGAGTGGCTTTTTTATCAACACTTGTCCAAACGTAAGGGCCTGTTGCTCCCCACAGTAATGCCGCCTCAGGTACAGCAGCAAAACGTTGCCCTTCTACTTCAATATGAACACGAAAACTCATGCCAGGTAAGAACTTTTGCTGCGGGTTTTCAAGCTGCGCTTTTACACGTAAGGTGCGGGTTTGTGGGTCTATTCGTGAATCTAGATAAGCAATTTTTGCGTTTACAGCATTTTGTGACTGCCAAGGAAATACTTTTACATTGCCTTTATTGCGCAGCATATAAACGGCCGATTCTGGGGCGTTAAAATTTATATATAAAGCACGCGTATCATCAATACTTGCAATCGCTGTTTGGGGAGTAATTCTGTCACCCACTTCAACGTCGGTAAGTCCCATAGTGCCGTTAAAAGGCGCACGAACTTGGCGGTCTTCAAATTCTGTTTCTGCTTGGGTAAGGGTCACTTTTGCTAATTCAACAACTGTTTTTGCATCATCCACATCACTTTGTGGCACTGCCCCTTTTGCTTGGCTTTGCTTTAAACGTGCGAGGGTTCTTTGGGTGTCAGCAAGTTTTATTTTTGCCTCTTCAAGTGCTGCTTTTTGTCTGCGTGAATCAAGTTCAAGTAACACATCACCGGCCTTTACGCTATCACCCGGTTTAAAATGCACCGCCGTTACTTTATCGCCCACAGCCGGATATAAAATAACCGAATGAATTGCTTCGGCGTTACCGACAGCCTGAACTTGCTCTTTAGCACGTTCCATCGCTACCTGCTCTACCACGACATTGGCACTCTTTACAGATAAACTTAACGACATTAAAGAAAAAAATACGCTGGTAAAAAGAATTCGCGATTTCAAAGGATCACCCTAATTAATTATTATTTGCATTATGTTACGCAGTTTAACAGCTCTATGATCAATAAATAGCTAAGTACGACAAATTAGCAAAACAATAAGCTGAAATTAAGCATGCTAGCCACTCTACATATTTTTACAGCAGCATACAAAATCCACACATATTTAAATTACATTTATGACTATGATTTAGCACATCAATATTTTTAATAAAGGCAACATTTATGAAAAAGAGTTTAATTATGGTGATCTTGCTATCAGGCTGTGCATCACCAGGGATTGATCGGGCAGATCAAAATCAAGTTGTTAAACGTTATTATGCGTCTGTTGAATCAATGCAAAAAGTAACACTCTCCTCAGAAGTGGGAACTGGAATAGCTGCTGGTGCGGGGTTTGGCTTTGTAGATAGCTTAGATGGCAATAAAGAAGAAATGATTGGCGGCGCGATTGTTGGTGGACTAGTCGGTGGATTATTAACTGCTTTATTTGAAGGGGGGAATACCGCGTATCAGTATAATTTATATGCTGCTGATGAAGGTGAATTTACCGTTATTCAAAAGAAAAAGCTCGATAAAAACACAAAATGTGTGCTCGTCAATGCTGCCAACAAGGTCACGCTCTCTACTACAGATACAAGCATTTGTGAAAAGAGTATAAAATATAAAACCTCAGTTAAAACTGAGGTTTTTTTTAATAACGTACAAACTAAATGTACCGCTTATTTATTTCGCTGTGCGTCTTTTTGCGCTTTTTTAGCTTCTTTACGTTGTTGTAAAACAGCTTGTGCTTCGTTACCAATGTGGCCTTCACCGCGCGCTTGAGCAAGCTCTATTTGCCTTTGGCGCTCTGCAAAGCGAGCGCGTTGTTCATCGGTTACATTGTCAATACAGTGGTGACACGACACCCCTTCCATGTATTCTGGTTTTTGCTTTTCTTCTTCTGTGATAGGCATGCGACATGCGTGACACTGATCGTATGAGCCTTTTTGTAAGTCATGATTTACCGCTACACGGTTATCAAATACAAAACACTCGCCTTCCCACATGGTTTCTTCTTTTGGCACTTCTTCTAGGTATTTTAATATGCCGCCTTCAAGGTGGTATACCTCATCAAAACCTTGCTCTTTCATATAGGCTGTTGATTTTTCACAGCGAATACCACCAGTACAAAACATGGCTACTTTTTTATGTTTTGATGGGTCTAAGTTTTCTTTGGCCCACTGAGGAAATTCACGGAACGTTTTAGTGTTTGGGTCTACTGCGTTTTGAAACGTACCAATTTCAATTTCGTAATCATTACGGGTATCAACAAGGATCACCTCAGGATCAGAAATAAGGGCATTCCATTCATGTGGCTTAACATAACTGCCCACTACTTTTAATGGGTCTACGCCTTCAACACCCATAGTCACAATTTCTTTTTTTAGCTTAACTTTTGTGCGGTAAAACGGGCATTCGTCATCAAATGATTCTTTGGTAACAATGTTGTCTAAATTTGGTTGGGTGTCTAACCACGCAAGTAAATTATCTATGCCTTCACGTTTTGCAGAGACAGTACCGTTAATCCCCTCTGCGGCAATTAATAAAGTGCCTCGTACTTCGTTTTGCTCCATTACATTGAGTAAAGGTTGGCGAAGTGCTTCAAAATCCGGTAGAGAAACAAATTTATACAGAGCGCATACAACAAAGTGTTCGCTGGTTGCATTATCTTTATGGACAGCAGTCATGGTATTCCTATTTTGCTTTTAAAACCCGCAAGGGGCGGTTTACCGAATCGTAAATCCGGCGCATATGGGGCGCGTATTTTACGCTTTTTTTATTTAAATGCAAAAAAATGGATGATAATGCGCTTTTTACTGTTAGCGCAGTAGCTCAGTGGGCTATAATGCGCGGATAAATTTATACAGACTTGCTCATATTGGAGAAATATACATTGCACTTTACTGATCTTGGGATTGATACTCGCCTAGAAACACAATTAGCGCACCAAGGGATCACCCAGCCTACCGATATTCAAGCTCATGCTGTGCCAACGGCACTCGCTGGACATGACATTTTCGCTCAGTCAAAAACTGGGTCAGGCAAAACTTTAGCGTTTTTATTACCTGCAGTGCAGCGAGTAATGAAACAAAAAGCACTCAGTAAACGTGATCCTCGTGTACTTATTGTTGCTCCAACTCGTGAGCTTGCAACCCAAGTGTTCACCCAACTACGGTTACTTATTGCCGGTACCAATATCAAGGCAGTTAAAATTCTCGGTGGTGAAAACTTTAACGACCAAATTAAAGCACTGCGCAACGACCCACATTTTGTGGTTGCTACACCAGGGCGCTTAGCCGATCACTTAAAACAACGCTCTTTACAGTTAAGTGGCTTAGAGCTACTTATATTTGATGAAGCTGACCGTATTTTGGATTTAGGTTTCACCGACCAGCTTAAGTTAATTAATGAACTGGCAGATCACCGATTACGCCAGACCCTATTGTTTTCAGCGACATTAGATCATGCTCAAGTAGATGCCCTTTCGCGTAATTTATTAAAAAAACCAAAACAAATTATGCTCAGTGCAGCCAATGAGCAACACAGTGATATTAAACAAACATTGTATTTAGCCGATCATCTTGATCATAAAGAAGCGCTACTTGAGCACTTTTTAAACCAAGATAACGTTGGCCAGTGCATTATATTTACTGCCACACGGGCTGATACCAGCCGTTTAAGTGAATCATTAAATAGTAAAGGCTTTAAATCTGTCGCATTAGCTGGGGATTTAACTCAAAGTAAGCGCCTTGATATTATGGATGCGTTTAGCCGTGAAAACTTTAAAATATTAATTACTACAGATGTTGCTTCGCGCGGTTTAGATTTACTCAGTGTTACCCATGTTATTAACTTTGATTTACCAAAACACGCAGAAGAATACGTTCATCGTATTGGTAGAACTGGTCGTGCTGGTTTTAAAGGTAACGCATTATCACTTGTGGGCCCTAAAGATTGGACAAGTTACTTGGCAATAAAATCATTTTTAAATGATGAATTATCGTTTGCTGCTGTTGAGGGTTTAAAAGCGAAATTTAAAGGTATTAAAGAGAAAAAAGTAGCGCCAATTAAACCGACTAAAAAAGCAGTGACCGCTAATAAGCCACAGCCAAAACGAAAAGCAAAACCGAAAAAGCCAGCGGCCCCAATTAAAGCACCTCTTAATATTGATGGTGATACCCCGATGCGTCGTAAAAAAAAGCCTGAGCAGGAATAATTATGAGTTACCTAGGAACCACCCAAACCCTTTTTGTTAAAGAAGTCAGCAACGAAGGTGCCTATTTAGATGGGCATGACTTAGGTGAAGTTTTTTTACCTAAACATGAAATAAAACATGAGCTTGAAGCCGGCGATAGCATCAGTGTATTCACATTTTTAGATAATGCAAACCTGCCAACAGCCACAACTAAAAAGCCGCATGCTCAAGTGGGTGAATATGCCCTACTGCGTGTAAAAGAAATAAACAGCATAGGCGCGTTTTTAGATTGGGGCTTAGAAAAAGACGTACTCGCACCGTTTAATGAACAAAAACCACGTATGCAAGAAGGCTACTCATATTTAGTGCGTTTATATCTTGATAACGCCAGTCAGCGTATTTGTGCCTCAACTAACTTTAACCGTTTTTTATCAAAAGATGAGCCTCAGTATAGTCACTTACAAGAAGTTGACTTAATTGTTGCAGGCAAAACTGATATTGGTTACAAGGTGCTTATTGAAGAATCCCATTTTGGCGTCGTGTTTTACAACATGGTGTTTAAAAACCTGTTTGTTGGTCAAAAGCTAAAAGGATTTATTCAAAAAGTACGTGAAGACGGAAAAATTGACGTCATACTTGAAAAACCAGGCATGGGTAAAGTAAGCGAGCTTGGTGAAAAAATAATGGAAAAACTAAAGGATGAGGGTGGCATATTAGCCATAGGCGATAAGTCTGATCCTGAATTAATTAAAAAAGTATTTTCGACCAGCAAAGCAAACTACAAAAAAGCCATTGGCGGTTTATTTAAACAAGGCTTAATTGATATTGAAGCTAAGTCTATTCGTTTAAAATAATTAAATAAAAAGCCACTTAAGTTTTAAACCTAAGTGGCTTTTTAGTATCTGAAATTTATAACCTAATATTTTTATAAGGTAAGGTACAGCGAGAATATTCATTTGAGTATTCAATTAATTCTTTTTTAGAATCTAGATTTAACGGCGCTAGCCTAAAAACTTTTTCTGTACACTCATTTTGCATTTCATCATGTGTCGCAACACAGTCTCTGCTGCTAACATCTATTCCTGCTAACACACCTTCATTGGTGTAACACAGATGCTGGGCATAATTTTGAGCAATTTTTTTAAACTTGAATAAATCAACGGGGTAACCAGATACCAAGTCAGTAACGTTTGAAACATCATCATACATTTTAGTTGAAAAAACATATTTATTTACAGCAAAGCCACTAATCATAATTACAACTAAAAATATTATTATACGCAAAGCAGATCCCTCACTGCACACCCATAATTTAAATGTAGCACAAAGAAAAGCAGTTGTAAGGAACTGCTCTCAATTATGCTAATTTTTAATTTAAGCTATTGATTCATTTACATCATTTAGTACTTTTACAGGGTTTTGTGCCTGAGTGATCGGACGCCCAATCACTAAATAGTCACTACCCGCTTCAATCGCTTCTTTAGGTGTCATAATACGTTTTTGATCGCCTGCATCACTGCCCGCTGGGCGAATACCTGGCGTAACTAATTTAAACTCTTTCCCTAAAGCAGCCTTTAAACTTTGCGCTTCTTGCGCGGAACAAACAACACCGTCTAGTCCTGCTTGCTTTGTTAATTTAGCTAAATGCATAACTTGCTCTTGGGGTGATTTAGTTATATCTAAACGCTCAAGTTCAGCTTCGTCCATGCTGGTTAATACAGTTACCGCAATAAGTAATGGCGCTTTGTCGCCAAACTGCTCGAGTGCTTGTTTAGCTTTATGCATCATTTCATAACCGCCCGATGCATGTACATTGACCATCCATACACCCATTTTAGCCGCAGCAGTCACCGCTTTAGCAACGGTGTTTGGAATATCGTGAAACTTTAAATCTAAAAATACATCAAAACCTAAATCGACCAATTCTTTAACAAATGCAGGACCAAAATAAGTAAACATTTCTTTGCCCACTTTTAATCGACAGGTATCTGGTGATAACTGTTTTACAAATGCTAAAGCAGTTTGCTGATCATCATAATCAAGCGCGATAAGAATTTTTTTTGATTTTTCGAAAGACATAACTATCCTACTAGTGAGCGAAAAGTATAAAGATTAAAATCCGTCTAAGCCTCTGCTAGGCACAATGGTTTCCCAGTGTTTACATGAAGGGCAATTCCAATAAATGGTGTAGCTAGTAAAGCCACAATGCTGACATTGAAAGTCAGGTTTAGTGGCAATGTAAGAAGTAACAAGTTTATCGATTTGATTAAGCACATCTTTTGTATTTTTATTTTCTGTACTCATTAACTGTAATAAAAAACTAAAGCCACGAATAGTGGGTTGACGTTTTAAATTATCAGTCAAAAATTCAAAGGCTTGTTCAGTGTGTCCTTGCTCAAGCAAGGCTTGGCAATGCTGTATTTTTATCATCACCCCACCCTTTTCTAGTAACTCAGTAATGAGTTCATGAAATTGGTGAGTTAATTTTAATTGCTTATAGCTGTGAGCTAACTTTTCAATAAACAATGGCGCAAAAAAAGTAAATTGGCAGATTAATTCTCGCCAATAGTAAATTGCTTTTACGTAATCTTCTTTGGTGTAAGCTGACAGTCCAAGCTCATATAAAGGCCTAATTGTTTTAAAGTTTAAGCTAATGGCTTTACGCATAAGTTGTGGGTTATTACTGGCAATGGCATGCTCACAGTAAAAATTAGCGATGGCTTTAAAGTGTTGTTCTTTTGAAAAAAGCTCAGTATGCGATTCAAACATATTAATGCCTTTTTCCCATTCACGGGTTTGTGAATATAAAGAAATAATAGGATCGAGTGCATCTGCATGGCTATTTTTTACCAGCCATATTAAATGTTCTTCTGCGCTGTCTAATAAGCCAGCCATAATATAATCTTCGGCTAGTTCTAAACGGCTATTAGCGGCTTGTTTTTCGTTAAGGCTTGGGTGTTTTAGCAGCAGTTCGTGAATTTTTATTGCGCGGTCGAGCTCACCACGACGGCGAAACATGGTGGCTAAAGTAGAATAATGTTCAACAGAGTCAGCAGCTACTTCGAGCAAATTAATTAAGTGCTCAAGCCCCTGATCTTCTTCTCTATCCAGTAAAAACTTTAACCCTTTACTGTATTCAGAAGTAATTTGACGATTAAATTGATGAGCCTGATTTTTAGCACTGTTTTTCCCCATGATCCAACCATAACCGGCAGCAACGGGAAGCAGTAAAAACAACAGCTCAATCATAATTAGGTGTCTTTGTTGGCAATACGCTTTTTATTATCTTTTTCAGGCGTTAATTGCTTTTTTAAACGGTAATTTTGCCACTTTAATTGCGTGAACAATTTAAAACTCACAAAACAACCCACTACAACACCTAGCAAAAAGCAGATACTTATTATAACGGCTAAAGGTAATGTATTACTGGCTATTATGTAGTTAATTTGTGTTAATTGTGGGTTTTGAGAACCCAATACAAATGCACCAATTAAAAAAAGTGCCGCCAGAATAATTTTTAATACCTTGAACAAGTAACTACTCCAATAAGTTTACTAAGCAATGCTCTCGTTTACACGGTCACGTAGTTCTTTGCCTGGTTTAAAATGAGGTACATGCTTACCATCTAACTCTACAGTTTCACCTGTTTTAGGGTTACGGCCTGTACGAGGCGCACGGTAATGCAAAGAGAAACTTCCAAAACCTCGGATCTCAATACGATCTGAAGAAGATAATGAGCCGGCCATTTGTTCAAGAATTTCTTTAACAGCGTTCTCAACATCTTTCACAGGAATATGTGAATGTTGTTCAGCAAGTGTTTCTATCAGTTCTGACTTAGTCATAGCGTTTCCTTAAAAAGAAATAGTGGAAGGGCATAAACTGCCCTTCCAATTAAAAGACTATAATTAATTAGTCTTTTTGTGCATTTGCGAAAGCAGCTGCCATTGCGTTTTCAAACACTGGCTCTTCTTTCTTAAGCTTCTCTAGTACTTCTTTCTCTTCTGCTTCGAAAAGAGCTTTAACAGATAAGCTTAAAGTGCGGTTCTTACGATCAACACCAACGTATTTAACTTCAATCTCGTCGCCTACAGAAACAACAGTAGTTGCATCTTCAACGCGCTCTTGAGCGATATCAGCTACACGGATGTAACCTTCAACGCCTTCGATAAGTTCAACAGTTGCGCCTTTCGCATCAACTTCAGTCACTTTACCTTTAACAATAGCACCTTTTTTGTTTGCATCAAGGTAGTTATTGAATGGGTCAGCTTCGATTTGCTTAACACCTAGAGAGATACGTTCACGCTCTGGGTCAACTTGCAATACGATAGCAGTGATTTCGTCGCCTTTCTTGAATTCACGTACAGCTTCTTCGCCAGGTGTATTCCAAGAAATGTCTGAAAGGTGTACAAGACCATCAATACCACCGTCAAGACCGATAAAGATACCGAAGTCAGTGATTGATTTGATCTTACCAGTAACTTGGTCGCCTTTGTTTTGTAGACGAGCAAATTCCTGCCAAGGATTAGCAATACATTGCTTAAGACCAAGAGAAATACGACGACGTTCTTCGTCGATTTCAAGAACCATAACTTCAACAGTGTCACCTAGTGATACAACTTTTGAAGGGTGGATGTTCTTGTTAGTCCAATCCATTTCAGAAACGTGTACTAGACCTTCAACGCCTTCTTCGATTTCTACGAAGCAACCGTAATCAGTAAGGTTAGTTACACGGCCAGAAAGTTTAGAACCTTCTGGGTAACGACCAGCGATAGCTGCCCATGGATCTTCGCCAAGCTGTTTAAGGCCTAGAGATACACGAGTTTTATCTTTGTCGAATTTAAGAACTTTAACTGCGATTTCGTCGCCAACATTAACGATTTCTGAAGGGTGCTTAACACGCTTCCACGCCATATCAGTAATGTGTAGTAGACCATCAACACCACCAAGGTCAACGAATGCACCGTAGTCAGTAAGGTTCTTAACGATACCTTTAACTTCTTGACCTTCAACAAGGTTAGCAAGAAGCTCTTCACGTTCTTGTGAGTTTTCTGATTCGATAACTGCACGACGTGAAACAACAACGTTGTTACGTTTTTGATCAAGCTTGATCACTTTAAATTCAAGCTCTTTGCCTTCAAGGTGAGTTGTGTCACGTACTGGACGAACATCAACAAGTGAACCAGGTAGGAAAGCACGGATTGAATCAACTTCAACTGTGAAACCGCCTTTAACTTTACCGTTGATAACACCAGTAACAGTCTCTTGCTCTTCACATGCTTTCTCAAGACGGATCCACGCTTCGTGACGCTTCGCTTTCTCACGAGAAAGGATAGTTTCACCGAAACCGTCTTCGATTGCATCTAGTGCAACATCTACTTCGTCGCCAACAGCAACTTCTAGTTCACCAGCAGCATTTTTGAACTGCTCTGCAGGGATAGCACTTTCTGATTTAAGACCAGCATCTACAAGTACAATGTTGTTCTCGATTGAGATTACTGTACCTTTAACGATAGAGCCTTGCTCTGCTTCAAAACCCTTTAAGCTTTCTTCAAATAACTGCGCAAAATTTTCTGACATACGAATATACGTCTCATATATTAATACCAATAAGCAACCATGCTGCATGGGGTTGTTAAAATAGCACTGGCATCCTGCTGGTGCATAAAATGTATTTAGCTTCGTTTAGGAAGCTTACCTTCTGAGATGCTCGCATCTAATAAAGTTATAACTTTATCAAAGACTTGCTGCGCGTTGAGTTCGCTAGTATCAAGCTCAATCGCATCCTCTGCAGGTACAAGCGGCGCAACGGCACGATTCATATCGCGGTCATCACGTGCTTGAATGTCCTGTAATAGACCACTTAGTGTAACATTAAGCCCGCGCTCATTCAACTCAACAAAACGTCTGCGAGCACGTTCTTCTGCACTTGCGGTTAGAAATATCTTTAATGGCGCATCTGGAAATACCACAGTGCCCATATCGCGGCCATCGGCAATTAAACCGTTTTCTGTTCTAAACGCACGCTGGCGGCGAAGCAACGCTTCTCGAACACGCGGTAATGCGGCCACTTTAGACGCTGCAGCACCCACTTCTTCATTTCGAATAGTGATTGTGACATCTTCGCCTTCTAAAATAATCTTTCCTGCATTAGTGTCACTGTCTATCAAAAACTGCACATCAAGATTTGCAGCTAATGGGACGAGTGCTTCTTCGTTATCTAACGCAATTTGGTGATGAAGTGCTGCAAGTGATAGTACGCGATAAATTGCTCCGCTATCTAACACATCCCAGCCTAATTTTTCAGCCAATAGGCGACAAACAGTTCCTTTACCAGAACCACTTGGGCCATCTACGGTGATTACGGGCATTAATAACGCCGGCATTTAAAACCTCCTTCAATGCACACCAAAATAAACCGCCACATTATACGCCAATTAATAAAGATTATCCGCTTTTAGTATGTAACTTTTTATAAATACTTATAAATAGCCTATTTACTGACAGATGCTAACACTTTGAAAAATGTTGGGAATGTCTTATAAGTACAGGCCGGATCGTTAATCGTTATAGGCTTACCCCCTACTGCCACCATTGCAAAGCACATGGCAATACGGTGATCGTCGTAGGTATCTATCGCCACATTATTAAATTGCTTTGGCGGTGTGATCTCAATAAAGTCGTGCCCTTCAACCACTTCAGCCCCTACTTTTCTAAGCTCGGTGGCCATTGCATGTAAACGGTCAGTTTCTTTTACCCGCCAGTTATAAATATTACGAATAGCGGTTGGCCCTTTAGCAAACAAGGCAACAGTCGCCAAGGTCATTGCAGCATCAGGTATCGCATTAGCATCTATATCGATACCGTTAAGCTCGCCTTTACGAACAACTAAACGCTCGTCATACCAATCAATTTTAGCACCAACCTGCTCCATCACTTTAGCAAAGCCAATATCACCTTGAACTGATTTAGCGCCAACGCCTTTAATTTCTATTTCGCCACCGGCAATTGCTGCAGCAGCAATAAAATAAGAAGCCGATGAAGCATCACCTTCAACCATTATGCGCTCAACCGCTTGGTATTGCTGAGCACCTTTAACGAAGAACGTGGTGTAATTATCATGCTCAACAGTTACACCAAAGCGCGCCATCACATCCAGCGTAATATCAATATAAGGCTTAGAGACTAAGGTGCCTTTAATTTTAATGTGTGTATCGCCTTTAAATAACGGCGCAGCCATGAGCAGCGCCGTTAAAAATTGACTTGAAATCCTGCCGTCAATTTCGACTTCACCGCCGGCTATTTGCCCACCGATAATTTTAAGTGGCGGGTAATCTTTATTTTTTAAATAACTAACATCACCCCCGAGCGCTTGTAAGGCATCAACTAAGTGGCCAATTGGTCGCTCTTCCATACGTGGCTCACCAATTAACTCATACTCCCCAGCAATCGCTGCAAGCACGGCCGTTAAGGGACGGTATGCTGTACCTGCATTACCTAAAAACAGTGGTTCAGTTGGCGTTTTAAATACGCCACCTACACCTTCTACGGTCGCGATGGTTCGCTCATCATTAAGTGTCACATTCACACCGAGCTGCGCTAAGGCGCCCAACATATGACGAATATCATCACTGTCTAATAAGTTTTCTACAACCGTAGTGCCGTTTGATAGTGCAGCCAATAATAGAATGCGATTTGACAAGCTTTTCGAACCAGGCAGAGTAACACTGCCATTAACCTGTGAAATAGGCGCTAAAGAAAGTTGCTCCATTAGCTGTTCTCCTTTGCGAAAGCCGCCATAAAATCCACTAATGCTTTAACCCCTTCCAGTGGCATTGCGTTATAAATACTCGCGCGCATACCGCCAACAATACGGTGCCCTTCAAGCGCTAATAAGCCCGATTCTTTTGACTCTTTAACAAACTTATCATTTAGGCTTTCATCAACTAACCAAAAAGGCACATTCATACGTGAACGACAATGTTTTGCTACCTTGTTGGTGTAAAAATCAGACTCATCGATAAAGTCATAAAGCAGCTGCGCTTTGGCAGTATTATGTGTTTCCATGGCTTTTACACCGCCATTTTGCTCAAGCCATTCAAATACTTCAGCTGCTAAATACCATGCAAATGTAGGTGGAGTGTTAAACATACTGCCTTGTTTTGCTTCAAGGGCGTAATCCAAAATACCTGGCTTAGCTAGCCCTTCACGCTCAAGTAGCGTTTTACGAACAATTACGATAGCAATACCCGATGGGCCGATATTCTTTTGAGCACCTGCGTAGATTAAATCAAATTGATTAACGTCAATTTCGCGCGATAGAATAGTCGACGACATATCGGCGACAATCGGTGCTGTTGGGTGACTAGGTACATCAAAAATCTCTAGACCATCAACAGTTTCATTTGGACAGTAATGAATATATGCAGCATCGGCTGGTAAAACCCAATCGGCTACCTGCTTGATAGAAAATAAACCGTTATCATCATTACGTACGTCAATTGTGTGAGTTTGAGTAAACTTATCGGCTTCGTTGGTTGCACTTTTTGACCACACGCCGTTTTCACAATACACCGCTTTTTTTCCATCAACGTGGAGGTTTAAAGGTACGGCACTAAATTGACCTCGACCACCGCCGTGCATAAACAGCACTTCAAACTCATCACTAATATTCATTAAGCGACGTAAACTAGCTTCACACTTAGCCGTTAATGCTAAAAATTCTTTACTGCGATGGCTCATTTCCATTACTGAAACGCCAAGCCCTTGCCAGTCTAAAAACTCTTTTTGTGCTTTTTGCATTACAGCCGGTGGTAACATTGCAGGACCCGCACAAAAATTATAAATACTCATTACCTTTTCCTCATTCCAGTAATTTAACTTGAATTAAACTAATTTAATTTTTTTCAACTACATAAAAAAAGCGGCCAAGGCCGCTTTTTTCAATCTAATTATTCTGAAGGAGGATTGTCATCCGCCACTTCATCAATAACTGTATCTACTGTTTCAACGTCTTCGATATCAACCAAGTCACTTTCAGTCACTTCAATCTCTTCTATACGTTGTAAACCAACTACTTGCTCTTCGTCAATAGTTCTGATCAAAATAACACCTTGGGTGTTACGTCCAACCGTAGAAACTTCATTAACGCGAGTACGTACTAAGGTACCACGATTCGAAATAATCATTATTTCGTCGTTGTCATCAACCTGTACAGCACCAACAACAGCACCGTTACGCTCACTCACTTTGATTGATACAACACCTTGTGTTGCACGACTCTTAGATGGGTAATCTTCAAGTTGAGTACGCTTGCCGTAACCATTTTCTGTCACTGTTAATATTGCACCATCATTCTTTGGTACAATAAGTGATACAACACGCTGATCGTCTGGCATCTTAATACCACGAACACCCGTTGCAGTACGGCCCATAGGACGTACGCCTTTGAAACGGATTTCAGGCTTACCTTCTTCATCAAGAACAGGGTTACCATTTTCATCAACAACAGCTGTTTCTTCAGCCTCTTTAAAGCGAACAACTTTACCCGCATCAGTGAACAACATAATTTCGTTGCTGCCATCGGTAATATCAACACCGATTAAACTATCACCTTCGTTTAAGTTAACCGCAATAATTCCGCTTGCACGTTGACGACTGTATGCCGTTAATGGCGTTTTCTTAACAGTACCAAATGCTGTCGCCATAAAGATGTACTTATCATCTTCATAATCGCGTACTGGCAGGATTGCAGTAATACGTTCATCTGCTTCAAGTGGTAATAAGTTAACAATTGGCTTACCGCGCGCTGCACGACTGGCAAGTGGCAACTGGTATACTTTAAGCCAATATAAACGACCCGCTGTAGAGAAACAAAGAATAGTATCGTGCGTATTGGCAACCAATAAACGTTCAATAAAATCTTCATCTTTCATCTTAGTTGCTGATTTACCTTTACCACCACGACGCTGCGCTTCGTAATCAGTTAATGCTTGATACTTAACGTACCCTTCATGTGAAAGCGTAACAACTACGTTTTCTTCGTTAATTAGGTCTTCAAGGCTAATATCGTGTGCTGCAGCATTTATTTCAGTGCGGCGCTCATCACCATATTGCTCTTTAATTTCAACGAGCTCATCACGAATAACTTCCATTAAACGCTCTGGATTTGCCAAAATGAATAATAACTCGGCAATCAACTCAAGTAATGATTGATATTCGGTAAGAATTTTTTCGTGTTCAAGACCAGTAAGTTTGTGTAAACGTAAGTCTAATATTGCTTGAGCTTGTTGCTCAGAAATATAGTACTGACCATCACGAATACCAAGCTCGCTTGCTAACCAATCTGGGCGTGCCACGTTGTCTTCGCCTGCTTTATCAAGCATGGCTTTAACATTACC